>NZ_JBDGDM010000039.1:0-42847 GCF_040908885.1 Ruminococcus sp. RTP21358st1_G6_RTP21358_211008 | reverse complement strand
ATTTTTACTATTTAGTTTTCAAGGAACAGATGAGCCAATATAACTGGCTTAAGTTGACACTATATTGCTAGCATTGGGGTCTGTCCCCATAAATGCAGAGTGAAATTCCTAAAAGTTTTCTAAAAAACTTATTAAATAAATTTCATACTTTTCCAATATATTTTCCTTCCAGAAAAGGAAACAGTATGCTATCCTATATACATCATAAGAGTTTCAAACCTACATAAGCTCTTCTGAAAAACAAATCATAGAAGGTGGTGAAATCCATGGGAAGAAAGGATATCATCACAAAAGAGTACATGGAGGACACAGAAGTTTTTGCGGACGTGTTCAACCATATGATTTACAAAGGAGAAAAGGTCATTGACCCTAAGAATTTGAAGGAACTGGATACGGCGAATGTAATTATTCCATATGGAGCTGACGGGGCGGAGGTGCCATATCAGAAATACAGAGATGTGTTTAAAATCCTGTGTGCTATGGAAGATGAAAATGCGGTGTATCTGCTTCTGGGAGTGGAGAACCAGTCCAATGTTCATTATGCAATGCCAGTGAAAAATATGGTTTACGATTCGCTGGAATATGCAGCGCAGGTGCAGAAAGTAGAGGCTTCTCATAAAAAAGCGCGGAAGGAGAAAGATCCTAAAGAGAAGAAACCAGATTCCGCAGAGTTTCTTTCAGGCTTTTACAGAGAAGACAGGCTGCTTCCAATTATAACAGTAGTAGTGTATTTCGGGGCTGATAGTTGGGATGCACCCAGGTCGCTGCATGAGATGTTAATTGTACAGGACGAAAGCATATTGTCATTGGTTCCTGACTATCGGATTAATCTGATTGCACCAGGGGAGATGAGTGAAGAGGAGTTGGAGCTTTTTACTTCTAATTTTCGTGAGGTAATGCAGTTTATTAAGTATTCAAAAGATACGGAGAAGCTGAGCCAGCTTGTGGAGGAGAATACTGCATTTGAAACTATGGACAGGAAGGCTGTTCGTGTAATGGAGGAGATGACTGGAATGAAGATTGAAAAAGAAGTTGAGGAAGAAAAGGTGAATGTTTGTAAAGCGATTCAAGGGATTGAGGAAAAGGGGCGAATCGCTGGATTGGCAGAGGGACGTGCTGCTGGGCTGGCGGAAGGAAAAGAGGCTTTGGAGCGTGAACAGAAACTTACCAAATTCCTGTTGTGCGATAACCGCATCGACGACCTAAAGCGTGCCCTTGACGATTCTGCTTTTCGCCAGAAACTTTTGGAAGAGTATGGAATTGATTAAAAAGATATAAAAACGAGACGTATACGCTAATGGTTTAAAAGCACATATTTTATAGATTTTTTTGCAGTTCCATGGTATCATTATTTCAAGCAAAAGCAATTGATACTGTGGAACTTTTTATCAGGAGTGTGTGTAATATGGGAAGTTATCTGAATCCTGGAAGTGCTTCTTTTCGCAATAGTCTGAGGTCCAAGATTTATGTGGATAAGAGTGAATTGATAGCCAGAACAAATGAATTGATCTGTACAGAGCAGAGATATGTATGTGTCAGCCGCCCGAGACGATTTGGAAAGTCTATGGCGGCTAATATGCTTGCTTCATATTATGAGAAAGAAGAAAATAGCGATGATTTGTTTGGCGGTTTGCGGATCAGCAGAGCAATCACATATAGAGACCATTTAAACCAATATGATGTTATCAAAATCAATATGCAGGAATTCCTGAGCGTTACCAACAGTGTAGATGAGATGCTGGGACGATTGAAGCGGTATTTACTGTTTGATTTGTTAGATGCTTATGGAAATCTGCACTTTCGGGATTCTGAAGATTTGATACAGGTGATGAAGGATATTTTTGCAAAAACAAAATGCCCTTTTGTGATTTTGATCGATGAGTGGGATTGTCTTTTCCGGGAATACAAGAAGGATAGAGAGGCACAGAAGAAGTATCTTGATTTTTTGAGAGTGTGGCTGAAGGATCAGGATTATGTTGCGCTGGCATATATGACAGGAATTTTGCCCATAAAAAAATATGGTTCTCATTCCGCTTTGAATATGTTCACAGAGTATTCTATGACAAATCCCCGTGAGATGGCTGAATTCTTTGGTTTTACAGAAGATGAAGTAAAAATGTTGTGTGCCCGGTACAAGAGAAGCTTTGAGGAAACAAAGGCCTGGTATGATGGCTACGAACTGATAACAGTAGAAGAGAATCAGAAAAAGATTTATTCCATGTATAGCCCGAAATCTGTAGTGGATGCAATGCTCAGTGGGGTGTTTGATAATTACTGGAATCAGACAGAAACCTATGAAGCACTTAAAACTTATATTAGATTGAATTATGATGGCCTAAAAGATTCTGTCATAAAAATGCTTGGAGGCGATAAGGTACAGATTAACACGGGAACTTTTTCGAATGATATGGCGACTTTTCAGGGAAAAGATGATGTATTGACCCTTCTGGTCCACCTTGGCTATTTGAGCTATCATTGGCCGGATAAAACTGTCTATATTCCCAATAAAGAAGTATCTCAGGAATATATAAATGCAATCAGCACTATGGAGTGGCCTGAGGTTATTGACTCTGTAGAAAATTCTAGAAAGCTGCTGGAAGCTTTGTGGAGAATGGACAGTGATACAGTGGCAAAGGGAATCGATAAAGTGCATCAGGAAGTATCTATCTTACAGTATAATGATGAGAATTCTTTGAGCTGTACGATCAATCTGGCATTTTATTTTGCAAGAGAGTACTATACAGTTATTCGAGAACTGCCAAGCGGGAAAGGGTTTGCAGATATTTGCTTTCTTCCCAGAAAGCTTCATCTGGACAAACCTGCAGCCATAATTGAACTTAAATGGAATAAAAATGCTTCCGGAGCAATTGCCCAGATTAAGAGACAGCAGTATAGTGAGGTGCTAAAAGATTATCATGGGGATTTGCTGCTGGCAGGTATTAATTACGATAAGAAGACGAAACTGCATGAGTGTGTGATTGAGAAATTTCAGAAATATTAAAATTCCTGGATTTACAGTATTTTATCATTATCGGAGTTAGAGGATTTCAAGTAAACATAGCGAGGAGAAACTATGATGAAAAATACATTTAATGCTATGCTGAAAAATAGACCCAAAGGTCAAAAAGTGAATGAAATATATCTTTTCAGATTAATGGCAAGGTATCTCAATCAGACGGCGATAAAGTGCACATTTGTGAAACAGATTCATGCTCAATATTATGTGAGTTATAATTCAAATATTTTACATGGACAGTCTAAAAGAGTTGAATTAGGGGATTTACAAATTTTTACATATGATAGAAGTAAAAAAGAATTAAGAATTTGCACATTGCAGGCTAAATATGAAAAGAATATTTTTCGACATCATCCGAGTATTGTATTAAATGTATTTCAATGGGAATTATTAAAAGATAGACCTCTCGTACAGGCTATTTCTAAAAAATATCCTGTTCCTTCTAATATACTTAATTTTAATTTTGCTTATAAAAGTATAAGTGCGTACGGAATATTTTTTTTAGAGAATGCAATTGGCAATGTGGATTTTCTATATACAATTCCAGAGTTTTTAAGTAGTAAGAGACCGCTTATAAACTTATCTCGGAGAAGGAATAAAAGAACTTTTCAATTTAATTGTCCCCGAAAGTATGGTAACGGAAATGAAAAGCATGTTTCTGGTAACATGAATATGTTTGAAAAAGATCTGTTGCAATGTAAAATAGGAGCTCCGGTTATAAAGAAAGATGATTTGAAACTAATAATAACACTCTTGAAATACATGAATGTTCAGGTAAAGAAAGAAAACGATGAACAAAATGCAATTGATCTTATACTGGCGGAATATAAGGATATTTCTGACGATATAGTTATTGATGATACTGTAGACATAGGGTGGTCGCCAGCTATGGTTGTTGTAACGGATTCATTACTATATACCTCACAAGTATTCCAAAGATATGGAGAAATTGAGCCATATCGACGACCTAAAGTGCGCTCTTGACGATTTTGCCTTTCATCAAAAAACTTCGAAGAGTACGAAATCAATTAATTACTTTGCTACCGCCCAGTACTCGTTGGGCGGTAGTGGCGTATATAGAGAATTTTGTTTTTTTTCTATTTATACTGGACTTTATTTGGAAGCGGCTGCTTATTTGTAGCGATGCGTGGGCAGAAAATATCCCTGGCGGGGAGTATGATTTGGTAAAATTACCACTGCCCGGCTCTTGTGGGCGAGTTTCGTTTTTCTATTCCGAAGCGCTTTAAGGACAGGGTAATTACACCAATCCATGGAGTTGAAATGTATAGTTGCATGCAGTACCTGCACAGTATATCTGGAATGTGACAAATACAGAGCAAAAAATCTCGAAATTTTTAGATAAAAACAGACAGATAAAACTTGTGAAGCTCCTGTTTCCGTGCTATTATGAGAATAGAAATTTGAAGCAGCAAACAGCTGTGGAAATAAAGAAAAGATGTGAGAGAAAATGATGGAAACAATACAGGACGTACTTCAGCTGATTTTACAGGCCGATGATATCAAATATGTAAAAAATAGCGGTATATTAAATTATGGACTGGATTTGAAACAGGTGGTGGAACGTGAAATTGAATTGTCTGTTTGCAAGGGTGATAAGGAAATATTGCTTGCGATGAATTATGACATAGAGCAATGCTCTGTTCAATTTCAGATTGTAGACTGCACGGAGGAAGAGGAGAAGAAGATTATAGATCTGGATTTTGCTTTAAACGGTGCCGAAACTGCGGTGGATTTTACACAAGCGCTTAATTTATATTTGTTGAGTATCGGCTATATTGACGAAGACAACCTGGAAGAGTATCGCCAGAAGGTCAGCCGCCTGAGCTGAGAATAATATGTGAGGCGAAAATCAGTAACAATAAAAAAACAGCTCCCTGCGTGGTCAGAGAGCTGTTTTTTATTATACACCAGAATTATTTAACTGTAACGGTGATGTATTTGTTTACTGTCTTGTAGTTTTTAGCTTTAACAGTAACTTTTACCTGATAGGTACCTTTCTTGGTTCCCTTAGCAACTACGATCTTACCGTTTTTGTTAACTTTGATCTTGGAGTTGTTTGTTGTGTAAGAAACTTTACCAGTTTTCTTAGTTACTTTGATAGCTTTCTTAAGAGTCTTGCTGCTCTTCTTAACTGCAGAAGCCTTTACAGTATATTTATCAGCAGACTTTAAGGTTACCTTCTGAGTTTTAGCTTTGATCTTGTAAGTAAGAGTCTGTGTATATCCGGCATATTTTCCTTTACCGATGATGGTAACTTTGTATGTTCCGGCATTCTTACATGTTTTAACTTTTACTGTGTAGTATTTAGCTTTGATTGTTTTTCCAGCTTCATTCTTAACTACAACCTTTGGCTGCTGTTTCTTACCAGTGTAAGTTACAGTTTTCTTGGTAAGAGAAGCATTGAAAGATGTTTTTACAGGTGAATCTGCTGCAAAAACAGTAGTGCTGATGAGAAGCATCATTACTGCAGCCAGGATAGTCACAGCTACTTTTTTGAATGATTTCATTGGTAACACCCTCTATTTCTTAATTTAATGTATTTAATAAACGGTCTCCCCACGCAGACCCGTTTATCCGGAAGTTGGATTACTGTGAATAAAGTTCACAGCCGGTAAAAATAGTACAAACGGTTATTTTCCGGTAGAATTCTTATCTGCAGCAGCGGAGTCAGAGCTGTTTTTTTTATCCTTAGGCTCATAACCATAGCCGTATCCATAACCATAACCGTATTTTCCATAGCCATACTTGCCATAAGCACGTCCCTTTACATCGGCACGGTTCAGAACTGTACCGAGGAGCTTGCAGCCAGACTGCTGGATCTCATAAAGAGACTGCTTGATCAGAGTACGCGGTGTGGTACCAGCACGTACAACCAGAACTGCGCCGTCGCACAGAGAAGCGATAAGCGCTCCATCTGATACACTGCCAAGCGGCGGGGAATCTATAATAACAAAACGATAATTCTCTGAAAGGGTATTCAGAAGCTCTTTGAAACGAACATCTTCCAGAAGAGCGGAAGGATTCTCAAGGAGCTGTGTACACGGAACCATATAGCCGTTTGGAATATTGGTACTGTATATAACGTCCTCATATTCTGCCATACCGGAAAGATAGTGGTTCAGTCCCATAGTAGTGTCATCGTCGTAGTCCATCTGAAAACGTGTTTTCATAACGGATTTACGAAGGTCAACGTCTACCAGAACAGTAGGAAATCCTGCTTCTGCAAGCATTTTCCACAGGTAGGAGGAAATGGTACTCTTACCTTCATTAGGCTGGCAGCTGGTCAAAAGGATCTTGCGGGTATTTTTACCGCAGAATTTAATATTAATACGAAGTCGGTTCATCGCTTCGGAAACTGCATAGGGCAGCTCCGGAAGGTTTACATTAAGCTGGTTCATTATTTCGTACGACCTCTCTTTCTGCCGCGTCTGCGGTGCTGCTCCTCATCCAGATCGATTACCTGATCGCTGTCAGGGATAGTGGTAAGAGGTACCAGCCCAAAATATTTTTCCATATCATCTGCAGTATGAATGGTGTCATCCATCAGATATTTTACAATAAAGAATGCTGCACAGATGAGAAGTCCAAGCAGGGCACCGATTATGGTGAACTTGGTATAGCTTGGAGCCACTTTACTCTCAGGAAGTTTGGCAGGCTGTGCCAGATTCGGAGCAAGTGTGCTCATGGTATCCGGGAGATAATCAATGGCTTCCTCAGCCATAGTTTCAGCCAGATCCATAGCCATCTGCGGATCGGTAGAAGTAGCGGTGATCTCCAGAATACGGGTATCGCTTGGGTTGTTCAGTGAAAAAGCTTTAGCCAGTTCATCGGATGTAGAATCCAGATTCAGACGGTCAATAACACGGTTTAGTACCGGATAGCTGAGCATCAGCTGTTCATAGTCTGCAGTCAGGGAAGTACCAAGATTCAGGTCACTTAAATTGACTACAGAATCGTCTGAGGCAGATACTACGTAAAGCTTGGCTGTGGATTCATAGGTAGGTGCGATAAAGAAAAGGGAATACGCACCCAGAAGTACAGCGCCTGCAATAAGACTGATCAGCAGATAACGCCATTTGTCTAACAAGACGTTGCCTAGATCCACAAGGTCGATTTCCACCTCGTCGTTTGTGAGTTCTTCGTTCATGTCGGGTCTCCTTAATTTTGTTTATTGTAGCTGTTTAGAATCTTCTCTTCTACGATTTATTTTCTAACAGGAAAATTATTTCTTTTCCTTATAAAAAAGCGAAAGGATCGCTTCCTGAAGGCTGTTCGGATCAGGAGTGAAAGTCTGCCAGCCATCCTCGTCGAAGTCGGCAGTTCCTTCTATGGATACTTTCTCCTCCTCTTTCTCATCGGAAAGAAGAAGGGCAAGACGGGAAAACTTCTTGGCACTGATGTTGGTAGTCATGTAGTCCTCAAGTGCATGATAAAGATCCAGCGGGAACGTCTTATCTTCACTGCATTTCGCCTGGAAAACAGGCTTGAAAGCTTCCTCGTACTGGGCCTGACGGCTCATCCGGTTCTCGTTCAGTCCGTCGGCAACGGTCTTGCGCTCACGGATGAAGCGCTCAGCGTCCTTACCGTGCAGAGTTACGGTCTGTCCCTTGATCAGTGTGTCACTGTCCGGGAAATCATCCTCGATGGTGACGGTGACACCGCCAACCATATCATTTACCACTTCAATGGCGCTCATGTTTACCATTGCAAAGCCGTCAATCTTGTGACCGCCAAGGAGCGTGGAAACTGCATCCACAGTATTCTCTGCACGGGTCTCATGATCCAGGCTCATGGCGTGTGCCAGGGAAATCTGGCATTCTGTGGTATCTATGTAAGAGCCGTCATCTGCAAGGCTCTTCACCGGAGTCATGGTGTTCCGGTCGATGGTGAGAAACTTGCAGGTGTCTGTGCTTCTGTCGCGGACAAGCACAAGCAGCACATCACACTGACCGGTGCCGTCGTATTCCTTGATCTCGGTTACCTTATCCGGAGAATCAATTCCGGCGAAAAGGTAAGTCTCAAGATTCCCTTTCGGAACATAGGTAACACCTTTATAAGTAATCTGGTCAGTATCCTGTGTGGAAGAGGATGCGCTCCGGGTCACAGCATGGCTGTTGGCAGAAGTGAGAACACCTGCAGCTGAGCCTATGCCAAGAACGCCGGCGGCAAGTCCTATGGCGAGATATTTTATTTTTTTATTTTTATTCTGTCTGGAAATTTGATTATGACGCATTGATTCCTTTCTGCAGACCGAGGTATACTTCGCAGCTGTTCACTGGTAATGCTCCCCAAAATATCTTGCAGAACATTACCAGTGAACAGTACCTGTAAACCATCACTCTGAAAATTACATATTGACAAAACTCAGAATCTGTTATTTACTTCACATTATAAAATATCATATTGTATAAATACTATATTGCTTTACCACAATATGTACTGATTTTATCACGGTTTGGTCTGGATATCAACCTGCTCTGTCATTTTTGGGCAAAATAAGGTGACGAAAAAAATCGTTTTCCTCTGGGATTTTTTGTGCTATACTTATACAACGTATAGATTTCAGAGGAAATTTACTGGAGGAAAAAATGGAAAATCGCGAACGATATAAGAGACTGATCATGTTTTTGGCGTCTGCGGTGATCATAGCTATTGAAACATTGCTTTTCGCCTATATCTGGTATAAATTTTATGCCCACAAGGAGGTCATCGGCAGACGCTTTGACAGAGGCAATCAGGTAGTCATTGGCCTGTATGTGCTGATGATATACTTCTTTTATAAAATTTACGGTGGTTTTAAGGTGGGTTATCTGCGGGTATTTGAAGTAATCTATTCCCAGATCCTGTCTGTGTGCTGCGTGAATTTTATTACCTATTTACAGTTGTGCCTGATCGGCCGCTGGCGTCTGGGAGAGCATCTGACACCTATGCTGGCTATGATGGGGATTGACCTGGTGATCGTTGTCATATGGGTGGTTGGTATGCGTTATGTGTACACCAGACTGTATCCGCCCAGACAGATGCTGATGATTTATGGCGGACGTAATCCGGGAGATTTAAGGAATAAGTTTGAGACCAGAGAGGATAAATATGCCATTAAAGAGATGGCATCCCTTTCCCTTGGCCTTGACGTGATCAAGGAGAAGATCAACGGATATAAAGCAGTTGTGATCGGGGATATCCCGTCCCACGAACGAAATCTTCTCCTGAAATACTGCTTTGAGAAGGATATCCGCTGTTATTCTATTCCGAAGCTTTCTGATATTATGCTCCGGAATGCAGACGATATTCATTTATTTGATACCACGCTTCTTCTTTCCAGAAACCTGCGTCTGACAGCAGAGCAGCTGTTTTTCAAAAGAATTGTGGATATTATATTTTCCCTGGCAGGGCTGGTGATCGCATCTCCGTTTATGATTCTGATCGCACTTGCTATTAAGCTTTATGATGGCGGTCCTGTTTTTTATAAGCAGCCGCGTCTTACGAAGGATAAGCAGATCTTTATGATCCTGAAATTCAGAAGCATGAAAATGGACTCTGAAGTGAAGGGTGCCCAGCTGGCGAAGAAAGAGGATGACAGGATCACACCGGTCGGGAAGCTTATCCGCCGGATCCATTTCGATGAGCTGCCACAGATTTTTAATATCCTGAAAGGTGATATGTCTCTGGTAGGCCCAAGACCGGAGCGGCCGGAAATTGCTGCACTGTATAGCGAGAGGATCCCTGAATTTGATTACCGCCTGAAAGTGAAGGCCGGACTTACCGGTTATGCCCAGGTTTATGGTAAATACAACACGACACCTTATGATAAGCTGAAACTGGATCTCACCTATATTGAGACCTATTCTCTGAAGCTGGATCTGAAGCTTTTGATGCTTACCTTCAAAATCCTTTTCCAGAAGGAAAATACAGAAGGGGTTGAGGCATGGCAGAAGACAGCTGGCCAGGAGAAAAACGAGGAGAATGATTAAGACTGAGACTGAGGAGGAAATTTTATGTGTGGAATTGTTGGTTATGTAGGAGATGAACAGGCGGCACCGATTTTGCTGACAGGCCTTTCCAAGCTGGAATACAGAGGCTATGATTCAGCAGGTATCGCAGTTCGAAACGAGGCAACTGATAAGATCGCAATCGTAAAGGCGAAAGGGCGTCTGAAAACTTTGATCGAGAAGACAGACGGCGGTTCAGCCGTACCGGGTACCTGCGGTATCGGTCATACCCGCTGGGCGACTCATGGAGAGCCTTCTGAGACAAATGCCCATCCTCATTGTACAGATGATAAGTCCGTAGTACTTGTTCATAATGGAATTATCGAGAATTATCAGGAGCTGAAGGCGAAGCTTTTTCGTTCCGGTTATACGTTCTATTCACAGACAGATACAGAAGTGGCTGTGAAGCTGGTAGATTACTACTATAAGAAAACCGGAACTCCGTTGGAAGCAATCTCCAGAGCAATGCTCCGTATCCGCGGTTCTTATGCATTTGGTGTTATTTTCAAGGACTATCCGGGCAAACTGTTTGCAGCCCGCAAGGACAGTCCGCTGATCATTGGAAAGAGCGAGAACGGAAGCCTTATCGCTTCTGATGTTCCTGCGATCCTGGATCAGACCAGAAGAGTTTATTATATCGGCAATCTTGAAATTGCGGAGCTTTCCCGTGATGAGATCCATTTCTACAATATCGACCGTGAAGAGATTGAGAAAGACGTTGTGGAGATCCAGTGGGATGCAGCTGCTGCTGAGAAGGGCGGCTATGAGCACTTTATGCTGAAAGAGATCCATGAGCAGCCGAAGGCTGTTCAGGACACCATTGGCGCTTATGTAAAAGAGGGACACATTGATTTTTCTGAGACAGGGCTTACAGATGAGAAGCTGGCTTCTCTTAAGAGAATCTATATCATCGCCTGCGGTTCTGCTTACCATGTTGGTATGGTTGGCAAATATGTGATCGAATCCATGGCGAAGATCCCGGTTGAGGTGGATGTGGCTTCTGAGTTCCGTTACCGTGATCCGATCCTTGTGGAGGATTCCATGGTGGTTATTATTTCCCAGTCTGGAGAGACTGCAGACAGCCTGGCTGCCCTTCGTCTTGCCAAGGATAGAAATGTTCCGGTACTTAGTGTAGTCAATGTTGTAGGCTCCAGCATTGCAAGAGAGAGCGATTATACGTTATATACTTATGCAGGACCTGAGATTTCTGTTGCCACCACCAAGGCTTACAGCACCCAGCTGATCGTCATGTATCTGCTGGCTATCCAGAGTGCTTTTGTCCAGGGAAAGCTTGAGGAGGGAAAAGTGACCCGTCTGCTTGCTGAGATGGAGACCCTGCCGGACAAGATCAGCCGTGTTCTGGATGATAAGGAGCGTATCCAGTGGTTTGCAAGCAAGTATGCAAATGCCCATGATATTTTCTTCATCGGCCGAGGAATTGACTATGCTATCAGCATGGAAGGAAGCCTGAAGATGAAGGAGATCAGTTACATTCATTCTGAGGCTTACGCAGCAGGTGAGCTGAAGCACGGAACTATCAGCCTTGTAGAGGATGGTACTCTGGTGATCGGTGTGATGACGCAGAAGGATCTTTTTGAGAAGACACTGAGCAATATGGTTGAGGTAAAGAGCCGTGGTGCTTATCTGATGGGACTGACCAGCTATGGCAATTACAGTATTGAGGATACCGCTGATTTCTCCGTATATGTTCCCAAGACGGAGAAGTATTTCACAACCAGCCTTGCAATTGTTCCGCTGCAGCTGATGGGATATTATGTCAGCGTAGCGAAGGGCCTGGATGTGGACAAGCCGAGAAACCTGGCAAAATCTGTTACTGTAGAATAATGTTATTAAATTGCTGAATTATATTTTTAAACAACAGAAAAAAGACAATATTGTTATAAATATGGCGCGGAGAAGTGGCTCCTTCGCGCTGTTTATTTGAAAGCGAAATAGTGGGATTGTTCGTACAAAATGGGGCGTGAAAAAGATATGGAAGAAAAAAGGTACAGAATCATAGGTACTGCCGGACATATTGATCATGGTAAGACCTGGCTGGTCAAGGCGCTGACAGGCACGGATACGGATCGCCTGGCAGAGGAAAAAAGGCGGGGGATTACAATTGAAAATGGTTTTGCGTTTCTGAAATTTCAGGATGGCAGGGAAGCTGGGATTATTGACGTGCCAGGCCATGAAAGGTTTATAAAGAATATGCTGGCTGGAGCTGGCGGAATTGATATTGCCATGGTAGTGATCGCAGCAGATGAGGGAGTTATGCCTCAGACCAGGGAACATCTGGCAATACTTTCCCTGCTTGGTATTCGAAAGGGTGTGCTTGTGCTCACCAAAGGTGACCTGGAATGGAAAAAGGGACTTGACCAGGAAATTAGGGAGTTTGCTGAGGGGACGTTTCTGGAAAATGAGGATGTGATAGTGACCAGTGCTGTGGATGGGCGTGGGATTGAGGAACTGCGCAGGGTGTTGTGGAAACTGTGCACAGCCGGAAAAAACACGGGGAATCAGAAGCCTTCCCAAAAAGAAGGTGACAGCTGCACAGACAGAATGGGGACAAAAGCATCTGCGTTTCGCCTGCCCATAGATCGTGTATTTTCTCTAAAGGGTTTTGGAACTGTAGTGACCGGGACGCTGCTTGATGGCAGTTTAGGCTTGAATTATGACGCCATGCTTTATCCCAGAGCTGAAAGGGTAAAAATTCGAGGGATTCAGGTGCATGGCCAGGAAGTATCCGAAGCTGTTCCGGGACAGCGGGTGGCTGTAAATCTTCCGGGGATTGGAAAAGAGCAGATCTCCCGGGGAGAAATTCTGGCAGCAGCAGGAAGTATGGAAGGTACCATGATCGCAGATGTACGGCTGCAGCTGTTGAAGTCAGGACAGCGTACTTTAAAAAGCGGTACCCGTGTTCATCTTTATCATGGGGCAGCAGAACTGGTGTGTAAAATAATTCTGTTTGACAGAGTAGTGCTGAAGCCCGGTGAAGAGGCCATAGTCCAGCTTCGGATGGAGCAGGTGACGGCAATGAAAGCAGGGGATCGTTTTGTTATAAGATTTTATTCGCCGGTAGAAACCATCGGCGGTGGAGTTGTGCTGAATCCCAATGGGGTAAAAAGGAAAAAAAGACAGAATGCAGATGCTGTTGTTCATTGCGCATGTACCGGAAAGGAAAGAAAAAAAGCACATGCTTCAGGAAAAATAACAGAAGAAATATGTGGGAATTCTGTCTTTTTGCAGCTGCAGGAATTATATCTGAAATCGGGCTTTATGCCTCCGCTGACAGATGAAGTGAAGAAAGTATTTTCCGGTGAGCGGGATTTTTCAGAAGTGTTCTTTGCCATGGTGCGGGACGGTGTTCTTGTACGGTTTGACGAGAAGCATTATATGCACTGGGAAATACGGCAGAAAGCTCTGGATATGGCGTATCTGTTATATGAAGAAAAGGGTATGATCCAGACTGGAGAATTTCGTGACCGTCTGGGAATATCCCGTAAATGTGCGATCATACTGCTGGAGAGGTTTGACAGAGAGCGGATTACAGTTATGGAAAATGGAGGAAGAGTGTTAAAACGAAACTTGCAGCAGACAGATCGGTCTCCATGAGAAGAGTAAGAATGGAAAGCTGGGTATGCTTTTTTGGCGGGAACATATGGGAATCGAACCCATCCGGGACGGGATTAGCGCCCCACACTGGTTTTGAAGACCAGGAGGCACACCGGCACCTATCTGCTCCCAGTGAGAGTATAGCGGAGATTGGAAGCTTCGTCAACCACAGTCTTTGGGTCCGAAACCTTTCTTTGATTCCCTATTGACTAAGAGGGGGCAGATAAAGTAGAATAGTATTATTCGGGATAGTGTACCTTGTAGCCTTTTTCAAACATGCTATGGTATGGAGGAGCTGTTGAATTGGGCTGTGTTTTGCATATCCCGATTATAATGGATGTTTTCACATTACCAGATTACAGTATTGAAGAATATCCGAAGAGGAGAAAAATATGGCAGAGACAGTTAGAGTTGTAGTAGATGCCATGGGCGGAGACAACGCTCCGGCAGAACCAGTGAAAGCAGCCGTAGAGGCTGTTGCCGAGAGGGAAGACATTGATGTGATCCTTACCGGCAGGCAGGATGTAATTGAGAAAAAGCTGAGTAAATTTCAGAATTACCCCAAGGAAAGAATCCAGATCGTGAATACCACAGAGGTGATCGAGACAGCAGAGCCTCCGGTTCTGGCAATCCGTAAGAAGAAAGATTCTTCCATTGTGGTAGGACTGAATCTTGTGAAGAAGCAGGAAGCAGAAGCATTTGTTTCCTCTGGAAGCTCAGGCGCTATTTTAGTAGGTGGTCAGGTGATCGTAGGAAGAAGCAAAGGAGTACAGCGTCCGCCGCTGGCACCCTTGATTCCTACCCAGAATGGTGTGTCACTTCTTATTGACTGCGGTGCGAACGTAGATGCCAGACCAGAGCATCTGGTACAGTTTGCGAAGATGGGTTCCATCTATATGGAAGACGTGGTTGGAATCAAGAACCCTCGTGTTGCCATTGTAAACATTGGTGCAGAGGAGGAGAAGGGAAATGCCCTTGTGAAGGAGACGTTCCCTCTTTTGAAGGAATGCCCGGGGATCAATTTTATTGGAAGTATTGAAGCAAGGGATATTCCGGCTGGTTATGCAGATGTGATTGTCTGCGAGGCTTTTGTCGGGAACGTGATCCTGAAGCTTTATGAAGGACTTGGAAGTACCTTTATGAAGATGCTTAAAACCGGCCTTATGAAAGACACCCGCAGCAAGGTTGGAGCTCTTCTGGTGAAACCGGCCGTCAAAGAAACCATGAAGGCATTTGATGCAAGTGAGTACGGCGGAGCTCCTCTTCTGGGTCTTAAGGGACTGGTTGTGAAGACACACGGCAGTGCCAGGGCGGTTGAGATTCGTCACGCTATTTTTCAGTGTGTTCAGTTCAGACAGCAGAAAATCAATGAGAAAATCGCTGCCCATATGGTGGAAGAGACACCAGAAAAAGCATGATCATCCATGCATTGCAGCAGACTCTTCGGCAAAGACCTGCCGGGGGTCTGCCAGCTAGTCAGAGGGAAGGAAGTTTATCATGGAAAAAAAGTTAAAAGCATTGGAGAACCGGATCGGTTATGAGTTCAGGAACAGAAACCTTCTGATCCTTGCACTGACACATAGTTCTTATGCCAACGAGAAGAAGCTTGGTAAGGCAGGCTGCAACGAGCGTCTGGAGTTTCTTGGAGATGCAGTTCTGGAGCTGATCAGCAGTGATTTTCTTTATAAGAAATTCACCCAGATTCCAGAGGGCGAATTGACCAAGAAGAGAGCCAGCCTGGTTTGCGAACCCAGTCTTGCTTATTGTGCAAGAGATTTCGGACTGCCGCAGTATCTGCTCCTTGGAAAAGGTGAGGACATGACTGGTGGAAGAAACCGTGACTCTATTGTTTCCGATGCAACAGAGGCTCTGCTTGGAGCTATCTATCTGGACGGTGGTTTTGCTAGCGCAAAGGAGTTTGTTCTGAAATTCATTCTGAACGATCTTGAGAACAAACAGCTCTTTTATGATAGCAAGACCATCCTGCAGGAAATCGTACAGGAGAAGGGAACCCATCTTGTGGAGTACCATCTGATAAAAGAAGAAGGCCCGGATCACAATAAAAGCTTTACCGTGGATGTGCTTGTCAGCGGTCATGTGATGGGTACCGGAGTAGGACATACCAAGAAAGCTGCCGAGCAGGAAGCTGCTTACCAGGCAATCCGGAAGATGAGAAAATAATAACAAGGGTTCGAATATATGTATTTAAAAAATATTGAAGTGCACGGGTTTAAGTCCTTTGCACAGAAAATCAATTTCGAATTTCATAATGGAATTACGGGAATCGTTGGCCCCAACGGCAGTGGAAAAAGCAACGTAGGTGATGCGGTCCGCTGGGTCCTTGGAGAACAGAGCGCCAAGCAGCTTCGAGGCGGAAACATGCAGGATGTTATTTTTTCCGGCACGGAGACCAGAAAGCCCCTTAGCTTTGCTTCTGTTGCCATTACTCTGGATAACAGCGATCACAAGCTTCCGGTTGATTTTAATGAGGTTACGGTTACCCGAAGACTTTACCGCTCCGGTGAAAGTGAATATCTTATTAATGGAAGTGCCTGTCGTCTGAAGGATATTAATGAGATGTTTTACGATACCGGTATTGGTAAAGAGGGCTATTCCATCATCGGGCAGGGACAGATCGATAAGATCTTAAGTGGTAAGCCGGAAGAGCGCCGTGAGCTTTTTGACGAAGCTGCCGGAATCGTAAAGTTTAAGCGAAGAAAGGCAACTACCATTAAGAAGCTGCAGGACGAGCAGGCGAACCTGGTGCGTGTTACCGATATTTTAAGTGAGCTTACCAGACAATTGGGCCCTTTGGAGCGCCAGTCCGAGACAGCCAGAATTTATCTTGCCAAAAGAGACACTTTGCGGGAACTGGATGTGAACAGTTTCCTTCTGGAAAACGAGGAGACTAGCCGTGAATTAAAAGAGCTGGATACCAAGAATACCAGGGCTGCTGAGGAGCTGGAGGAGAATCAGAAGGCCTACGAGCAGACGAAAGTGGAATATGACCGTCTGGAAGAGGAACTGGAACAGTTGAATTCCCAGATGGATCAGCTGCGTGAAGAGACGCAGAATAAGGCAATCCGCAGGCAGCAGCTGGATGGCGAGACCAAGGTACTTCGGGAACAGATTTTGTCCGGAGTGCAGAGTGAAGAACATTACAAGAGCCGTCTGCAGTCCATTGAGGCGGATCTGAAGGAACGCCAGGAGTCTCTGGAGAGGCAGGAGGCGGAGAAATCCCAGCTCCATGCAGCTCTTCTGGAAGCAAGGAAGCGCCAGGAGGCAGAAGAGGACCGGATTTCTAATATTCAGGCACAGATCGAAGAGTGCTCCCAGGCAGTGGAGAATGGCAAGAACGAGATTATCGAGCTTCTCAATACCCGTGCCACTACCAAAGGAAAAGCCCAGCGTTTCGATACCATGATGGAGCAGATCGATATCCGTAAAGCGGGAATCAGTCAGAGACAGCTTCATTTGAAAACAGAGGAAGCCCAGCAGCAGAGTGAGCTGGAGAGGGCAAAGGAGAAGTTTCAGGGAATTACCACACTTATCCAGGACATGAATGCAGAGTGTCAGCGCCTGGATAATGAAGTACATAAAATTACAGATGAATTAAAGAAACAGAACAGCCAGATGGAAATCGGCCAGAGTGCATATCACCGTGAGGCTTCCAGGCTGGAATCTTTGAAAAATATTACAGAGCGCTATGACGGATACGGAAACAGTATCCGCCGTGTAATGGAACAGAAGGACCGGGTACCGGGAATTAAGGGTGTTGTAGCGGATCTGATCCAGGTAAATAAGGAGTATGAGATCGCCATTGAGACGGCTCTTGGCGGAAGTATTCAGAACATTGTCACAGACAATGAACAGACGGCCAAGCAGATGATCGAATTTCTGAAGAAAAACCGTTTCGGCCGTGCTACGTTCCTTCCGCTTAACAGTATCAATACCAGAAGTGGTTTTACCCAGAGGGATGCGCTGCAGGAGCCGGGAGTGATCGGGCTTGCCAGTGAACTGGTAACTACAGGTCCGGAGTATGCTGGACTTGCTACTTATCTTCTGGGTCGTGTGCTTGTGGTGGATCACATTGACAATGCCATTGCCATTGCGCGAAAGTACCGGCACAGTCTTCGTATGGTAACTGTGGAGGGGGAATCCTTCAGTCCGGGCGGTTCTATGTCAGGTGGTTCTTTTAAGAATAACAGCAACCTTCTTGGCCGCCGCCGTGAGATCGAAGAACTGGAATCCAGTGTGAAGGCTCTTCGAAAAGACATGGATGACATGCAGACTGCTATTAATGATAATCGAAGCAAGCGCAATGTTATGCGTGACACCATTGCAGATCTGCAGGAAAAACTGCGTCAGCAGTATGTTGCCCAGAACACGGCGAAGATGAACATTAACCAGGTAGAAGCCAAGATAAAGGAAATCCAGGCTGGCTACGGAGAGATTCAGAGAGAGCAGATGGAAATCCGCCGTCAGATCGAGGAGGCAGAGGCTGATCACAGCAAGATTGCCGAAGAATTGAAGGCTTCTGAGCAGGATGAGAAAGAACTGGAGACTTTTATCCAGAATAAACAGGAAGAATTAGAGACCTGGAGGGCTTCTGAGCAGGAGGTTTCCAGGAAACTGGAGGCTCTTCGTCTGGAAGCAAGTACAGCCCAGCAGAAAGAAAGCTTCGCAGCAGAGACTCTGGGCCGTCTGACCCATGAGATGGAAGCTCTTCGCCAGGAGGAAGCAGATATTCATGAAACGCTGGAGCTTGGCGGCGAAGAGAATGAGAGAAAGCGCCAGTCTGTAGAGAACCTGGAGGCAGTGATCCGGACTTTGGAAGAGGATGAAACCAAGGCGAAGGCTCAGATGGAGAGCTGGCAGAGTGTGAAGGATGAAAAAAATGCCAGCCATAAGGCATTTTTTGAGAAGCGGGATCAGCTGTCCGGCAGGATTTCACTTCTGGACAAAGAGTGTTACCGTCTGAAAAGTCAGATCGAGAAGCTGGAAGAGCACAGGGAATCTCAGATTTCCTATATGTGGAATGAGTATGAGATCACCCCGAACAATGCCCTTCAGTACAAAAAAGAAGAGCTGAACGATCTGAAAGCCATGAAGAAAGAAATTGCCCAGGTGAAGGATGAAATCCGTAAGCTTGGTAACGTTAATGTAAATGCAATTGAGGAATATAAGGAGATTTCAGAGCGTCATGCTTTCCTTTCCGGACAGTATGAGGATCTGAAAACCGCAGAGGCACAGCTGGAGAACATTATCCAGGAACTGGATGAGGGAATGCGTAAACAGTTTACGGAGAAAT
Source organism: Ruminococcus sp. RTP21358st1_G6_RTP21358_211008 (assembly GCF_040908885.1). Classification (NCBI taxonomy): domain Bacteria; kingdom Bacillati; phylum Bacillota; class Clostridia; order Eubacteriales; family Oscillospiraceae; genus Ruminococcus; species Ruminococcus sp. RTP21358st1_G6_RTP21358_211008. The sequence continues at coordinate 23,895 of NZ_JBDGDM010000039.1, read as the reverse complement.
TCCAGGATATCCAGAGAGAGTTTGACAAGGCTTTCAAGGAATTGTTTGGAGGCGGTAAGGGGACTCTGGAGCTTGAGGAAGACGTGGACATTCTGGAAGCAGGAATTCGTATTATTTCCCAGCCGCCGGGCAAAAAGCTTCAGAATATGATGCAGCTTTCCGGTGGTGAGAAGGCACTTACTGCAATCGCACTTTTGTTTGCAATCCAGAATCTGAAGCCGTCGCCATTCTGTCTTCTTGATGAGATCGAGGCGGCACTTGACGATTCGAATGTAGGCCGTTTCGCAGGCTATCTTCAGAAGTTGACGAAGAACACGCAATTTATTATAATAACACACAGGCGTGGTACTATGAATGCCGCAGACAGACTTTATGGTATTACCATGCAGGAGAAAGGCGTCTCCACGCTGGTTTCCGTTGATCTTGTGGAAAACCAGCTTACGCAGTAAAAGGAGGAGAGGAAATGGCAGAGGAAAAGAAGGGCTTTTTTAAAAGACTTGTCAGTGGCCTGACAAAAACAAGAGACAACATTGTGGCAGGATTTGATTCTCTTTTCACCGGCTATTCAACAATAGATGATGATTTTTATGAGGAGCTGGAAGAAATCCTGATCATGGGTGACATTGGAATCAATGCCACCACAGCCATTCTGGACAAATTAAAAGACCAGGTGGAAATCCGAAATATCAGGGATCCCAAGGAGTGCAAGCAGCTTCTTATTGATACCATCAAGGAGCAGATGACGGTAGACAGCACAGAGTACGAGTTTGAAAACCGTAAATCCGTTATTCTTGTGATTGGTGTCAATGGTGTTGGAAAAACAACTTCCGTTGGAAAACTTGCTGGCAAGCTGAAGGACCAGGGCAAAAAGGTTATTCTTGGTGCTGCGGATACTTTCCGTGCAGCGGCAGGGGAACAGCTGACCCAGTGGGCGAACCGGGCAGGAGTGGAGATCATTGGCGGTCAGGATGGAGCAGACCCGGCATCAGTTGTCTATGATGCAGTGGCAGCAGCCAAGGCCCGCAATGCAGACGTTCTGATCTGTGATACCGCAGGAAGACTTCATAATAAGAAGAATCTTATGGAAGAGCTTCGCAAGATTTACCGCATTCTGGAGAAGGAATATCCGGAAGCGTATCTGGAAACTCTGGTGGTTCTGGATGGAACGACAGGACAGAACGCACTTGTGCAGGCAAGACAGTTTGCAGAGGTGGCGAATGTAACCGGTATCATTCTTACCAAGCTTGATGGTACAGCCAAGGGTGGTATTGCGGTGGCAATCCAGTCTGAGCTTGATATTCCGGTGAAATATATCGGCGTTGGTGAGAGCATTGACGATTTACAGAAATTCGATGCAAATTCTTTTGTGGATGCGTTGTTTGATATTCGTCCGGATGAAAACTAACCCCACAGACTACAGGAGGAAAAATAAAAATGCTTACATTAGAGAGTTTTGAAGAAGCGGCAGAAATAGTTAAGCAGGTAACCCAGGAGACCAAGCTGGTGAAGAGCAGTTATTTCTCTGAACTCACTGGAAACAAGGTCTTCTTCAAACCAGAGAACATGCAGAGAACAGGTGCATATAAGGTGCGTGGAGCTTATTATAAGATCAGTACTCTTTCCGACGAGGAGAGGGGCAAAGGCCTGATCACAGCTTCCGCTGGAAACCATGCACAGGGTGTGGCATATGCAGCACACAAGTACGGTGTGAAGGCCGTGATCGTAATGCCGACCACTACACCGCTTATTAAAGTAGAGCGTACAAAAGGGTATGGCGCAGAGGTTATTCTTCATGGTGATGTTTATGATGAGGCCTGTGCATACGCTCTGGAGCTTGCTGAAGAAAAGGGCTATACCTTTATTCATCCTTTTGACGATCCTGCAGTTGCTACCGGACAGGGAACCATTGCTATGGAGATCATTCAGGAGCTTCCTCTTGTAGATTATATTCTGGTGCCAATCGGTGGAGGCGGACTTGCAACAGGTGTATCCACACTTGCCAAGCTTCTTAATCCTCATATTAAAGTAATCGGTGTAGAGCCGGCAGGTGCAGCCTGCATGAAGGCTTCTCTTGAGAAAGGGGAGGTTGTTACACTGCCCCATGTAAACACCATTGCAGATGGTACTGCAGTTCAGACTCCGGGCTCTCATATTTTCCCATATATCCAGGAGAATCTGGATGAAATCATCACGGTTGAGGATGATGAGCTGATCGTTGCATTCCTGGATATGGTAGAGAATCACAAGATGATCGTTGAGAATTCAGGACTTCTGACAGTGGCTGCGCTTCGTCATCTTGATTTCAAGAATAAAAAGGTTGTGTCCATTTTAAGTGGTGGAAATATGGATGTGATTACCATGTCTTCTGTAGTACAGCATGGTTTGATCCAGCGTGACAGAATCTTTACCGTATCTGTTCTTATCCCGGATAAGCCTGGTGAACTGGTACGTGTGGCTTCTATTATTGCAGAGAATCAGGGAAATGTTATCAAGCTGGATCATAACCAGTTTGTAAGCACAAACCGTAATGCAGCTGTAGAACTGAAGATCACTCTGGAGGCGTTTGGTACAGACCATAAGAATCAGATCGTGAAAGCACTGGAGACTGCCGGATGCAGACCAAAGGTGATTCGCGCAAGTCTGTAATTGAAAAACAGAAGCATTTCCCTACCCTGCAGTTAATAACTGAAGCGACATCACAAATGGTATGAATAAAGTTAGTTACTGTTCACTCCGCTCACAGTAACACGCTTCGCGATGCACAGAAATCATGCTTTGCATGATTTCGCGCCGCAACTCTCGGGTTTTCTGTGAACTTTGTTCACAAAAAACACCTCGCGGAATGTTACCAGTGAACAGTAACTAAAGTTAGTCTATGTGCTTTGGGCGTTTTGTATATTCATGTAAAAAATGGGGAGTGTTTGCTGAATTGATTATAAATAAATACAACTGTGTTGGTTTTACAAAAGGGCCGGCATGGCGGTGAATATAAGGAGTAGCAAACTATGAAAAAAGTAATTTTAACAGGAGACCGCCCTACAGGACGTCTTCATGTGGGACATTATGTGGGCTCTTTATCTGAGCGTGTAAAGCTTCAGAATTCCGGAAATTATGACGAGATTTATATTATGATCGCGGATGCCCAGGCGCTTACTGATAACGCGGAGCACCCGGAGAAGGTTCGTCAGAATATTATCCAGGTAGCACTTGATTATCTGGCTTGCGGGATTGATCCGGACAAATCCACAATTTTCATCCAGTCCATGGTTCCGGAGCTTACAGAGCTTACTTTCTATTATATGAATCTGGTTACAGTGGCCCGTGTTCAGCGTAACCCTACTGTGAAAGCTGAGATCCAGATGCGTAATTTCGAAGCCAGCATTCCGGTTGGATTTTTCTGCTATCCTATCAGCCAGGCAGCTGATATTACAGCATTCCGCGCAACAGCAGTTCCGGTTGGAGAGGATCAGCTTCCTATGCTGGAGCAGTGCAAAGAGATCGTACACAAGTTTAACACAGTATATGGTGAGACGCTTACAGAGCCGGAGATCGTACTTCCTTCCAACAAGGCGTGCCTGCGTCTGCCAGGTATTGACGGTAAGGCAAAAATGAGTAAATCTCTTGGAAACTGCATTTATCTTTCCGATGAGGCAGATGAGGTTAAGAAGAAGGTTATGTCCATGTTCACGGATCCGAATCATCTTCGTGTTCAGGATCCGGGAAATGTTGATGGCAATCCGGTATTTATTTATCTGGATGCTTTCTGCAAACCAGAATACTTCCCGGAATTTCTTCCGGATTATCAGAACCTGGACGAGCTGAAAGACCATTATAAGAGAGGCGGACTTGGAGATGTTAAGGTTAAGAAGTTCCTGAACAACGTTCTCCAGGCTGAGCTTGGCCCGATCCGCGAGCGCCGTAAAATGTGGGAGCAGCGCATTCCGGATGTCTATGATATTTTAAGAGAGGGCAGTAAGGTGGCTGAGGCAAAGGCAGCTGAGACTCTGAGGGATGTAAAGGCTTCTATGAAAATTAATTATTTTGATGATGATAGTTTGATTCAGTAAAATATGTGGATTTTAAGTTGACATTTCGTTGGTTATGGCATATGCTAATAGTAGCTAAGGAATGCGGTGAAATTCCATGCGACGAAACGAAAGCCCTCAGAGTTGCAGCTCTGAGGGCTTTCTTGCTCGTTACGGTGAGCTAATCCGTTTAGGCTGTTGCTGCCTATTGTTTACCGTCCAGCCATTTGCATATGTAGTAGCTAACTACACTTGCTAAAACGGAAACAAGAAATGCGGTGAAAATTTCTTCCATGTGATTCACCTCCTTTCTGCTGGAGGCTCGGCAGCTTTTATAGTATAGCATAAGGGCGGACAATTAGAAATAGCGTATAATAAATTTGGACATATAAATAGTATATACAATGTAAAGAAAAAACACTTGACATTATTATTTCAAAAAGCCAGTAAATACAAGGGTTCTAATGGTTGAAAAGCTTAATTTGTGACAATCTTGTGACAAATGCTAGAAATACCTAAGATTTTACGGTGTTGACTGTGGAAACTTATAAGTTGACATTTCCCTAGTTATGGCATATGATAATAACAGCTAAGGATTAGAGCAATAGTCCATCGAAAGCAAACGAAAACCCCGGAGGTGTGTGAGACTTCCGGGGTTTTCTATTCCGTTTATGTAGGTGGCTTATGCCCTAGGCTGTTATGCTGCCTATTTGTCTTTTCTGTCCAGCCATTTGTAAATGCAGTAGCTAATTACATTTACTGCGACAGGGACAAGGATTAGAGCAATAATATTATCCATCGAACTCACCTCCTTTCTGCTGGAGGCTCGGCAGCTTTTATAGTATATCATGCTTTAGAACAAAATGAAATAAAAAGATAAAAATGATATAATTGATATTTAAATAATTAATTTTTAGTATTTAGCCATTTTACAAAACCTTTCATGAAATTATAAGATAGTGAGTAATTATATTTTTCTGCAATTTTAGGAATCTGTGAAATTATATCATCTGGCGTTCCCCATCCCAATATATATTCATTTCCTGAAAAATGTTTTATTTCGTCTAGTTTGTATTGCACAATCTTTATTAATCTTTGATATGGAATTGAGTCAAAAGAGCTTTCAATAAATTGAATCAGTTGCATTGCTAGTTCGTGAGAAGTATCCGGGTCATCAAACTCCAATGAAAAGCCAGCTGCGTTTTCAATAATTTCATCAAACAAAGATATAATTCGATTATGTAATACTTTTTTATTGGCTTCGTTATTTCTATAGGCATATTCAAAACGTCCACTATTGTTTTCACCACGTTCTTTTACAACAATTATCTTATCATCTCTATTCCGTATATATTGATCCACTAAATCAGATAGCTCTTTGATTCTTGTTGAATCAGCCATAGTATCAATAAGTTCACAGAAATTTGAAGAAAATTGATACGATTTTTTTAAAATAAGATCACACGCGTAGGTCTTATCAGCAAAATACAAATTATAATGATCGTCTATTAAAGTATGAGTTCGCAATCCAGTAAGATCGGTAATGAGTTGTTCGTTATATCGGGGTTCATTTATCTCACCAATAAGATAGCCTATATCAACATTGAATTCTTTTGCCATTAAATCAAGATATTCTACTGGAGGAAAGGTATTATTGGTTTTTCTCAAATAATGCTTTAATCCATTAACGCTGATTCCTAAAATTTCAGCAATCTCAGCTTGCGTTTTATTATTAAGTTTACATAATTGCCTAAAACGTGTAATAAAAATACACTTATCCATCGAATATCCTCCCTTTAATGCAAATGTTGGTGTAGTGACATTGTACTACACATGAGATACAATATCAATAGATGAAAAGCCAGCGCGCAGGATATTTCACAATAAATTATGCAAGGAGGGCTGATAATGAATGCAGCAGTAATAAACAGGAGAGGAAAACTACAGAGAGTGCAAGAAGCGTGTTCCGATACTAATTGGAGCAGAAACACTCTTATGAAGGTTGCCACTGAAGCCAACGCGGTTATTCGAGTTGGGCGAACTGTAAGAATTGATATGCCTGCTTTGTACAAGTATATTGATACGGTTTACAAAATGTAGCATATTAAAGGAACTTTAAAAATGAAAATCTACAAAGAAAGGTGAACGAGAGCCATGTGAGAGCCAGTAAAAACAAAATGGATATTCAAGAAAAATTGAAGAGGTTTCATAAATTCAGTGAGAGAGGAAAGCCCTATGATATTATAGACGCTAGAATTTCAAATTATATTATTGAAAATAATAATTTGATGATTATATCTGGAAAACCTTTCTATTATGTGGGCGGCGTTTATCGTGAGGATAAAAACGGAGTAATGCTTAAAACCCTTATTCGAAACTGTATGGTTGAAGAATTGCAAACTGCTCCACGGATAGATAGAGTGTACAGGCTGCTTATAACAGATTTCCAGATACAACAAGAACCAGACGAAATTAATCTTTATCCGAAAGAATGGGTGAATTTTAGAAATGGAATGGTGGATGTTAAGACTGGGAAAATATATGAGCATTTGCCGGAGTATAGAGCTATTAGCCAGATTCCACATGATTATAAGCCAGGTCTAAAGATTGAAGACACGACTTTTTATGAATTTATCCAGAGTAGGATTCCCGATAAAGATAATCAAAAGATGTTGCTTGAATTTATGGGGATGTGTCTTTTTTCTGAAATATTCTTTCAGAAATTTATGATTTTGACAGGAAAGGGAAATTGTGGAAAAAGTGTAATTTTAAATGAGTTATTGAGATTGACAGGAATAGAAAATGCGTCTGCGATACCTTTGCAGAAAATTTCTGATCGTTTTACAACGGCAAAGTTACTTTACAAAACCGTGAATGTTTGCGGTGATCTGGAAAATGCTCCATTAAAAGACACATCCGTGATTAAACAGTTGACAGGCGAAGACCTGGTGCAGGGCGAGTATAAGGGTGGAGACATTTTCTTTTTTAAGAATCGTGCAAAATTTATATTTTCTTGCAATGAGCTTCCGCAAGTTCTGGATGACCGATCAAATGGGTTTTATCGACGCTTACTTATTATTCGTTTTAATGACGAGGGGGCATTTATTCCAGACCTTGAATCAAAGTTAAGTGATGAAAAAGAGGTTGAAGCAGTTATATCTGGATTGGTTGAGGGGGCAAAACAAGCCCTTGAACGGGGGCAAATATACGAGTCGGGGGCAAACCTGGGGGAAATTACGCGAATGAAAATCGAATCTGATACGACAGAAGCGTTTATAGAAGAATGCTGTGTTCGAGATCAAAAAGCAAGGGTAAAACGTCCAGATTTGCTCTCTGCGTATGAGAATTTTTGCAAGGAAGAAGAACGCGAACCATTGCGAAAAACCGCATTTTATAAGGCTTTGCGGACAAAAGGTTATCGAGAAACGAAGGTACACGGAACGGTTTATTTTTCTGGATTGGAATTAAAGTTTATGGAGACAGAAGAAAACCCATTTTTATAGGTGGTAGTAAAAGGGGCAAACATTTTTTAATTTATCACATATGTAAAAAAATGAAATATAAAAAGAATTTTGAAAAATGCACCCCTTTTGCTACCAGTGCATTATTAACTACAAGGGTTCGACCTTGTGTCGAGGAAAGGAGAACATTGGATTTTAAGCAACAATATTTTTCGATTTGGCAAGAAGTTTGGACGCTGCACAAGAAATATCATGGTGTGTCAGCTGATGATGAGAAAGCATGGGAGCGACTGGATAAAGAATGTGAACTGCTTGATAAAAAGTACCAGGGAAAAGAACAAAAGTTCTTGCAATCGCTACTGTTGGCGGTATGCGCGGAGCTGGAAAGGGAGAGTAAGCATGAGGAAAACTAGGGCAGAGCCAACGCATAAGCTCGATAGATTTACACAATGGAGCCGAGAAGTGATAGCAAGTAATAAGTGTGTGGATAGGGATGGGAGCCCACCACAACATGTAAAGTTGACATCCGAAAAAGCACTGAAAGGAGGTGAGAATAATGCCGAAAAATAACTTTCCAAACACAACAATCGACAATTTACCGGACAATTTCGTGGTGGATTCTATCACGTCACTGCAAGAATTAGCAGCAATGGGGAAAATCAGTGGTTCACCAGATCAAGACGGAGAATTTGAGCATCGTGTAGCGCAGATCATAGAATTTTGCAAGTGCAAGAAAATGAGACTGGGGGTAGAAACTCTTTGTGGTGGGCTTGGAATTACACGACAGACGCTATGTGATTGGGAAAGAAACGCCTATGGAGGGATATCTGAACGCAGGCAAGAAGCTGTGAAACAGGTTAAACAGCTTATATATGCGTTTCTGGAGCAGGCTGGATTATCTGGAAAGGTGCATCCAACTACTTATATTTGGTTATCTAAAAACTGGATGAAATACCGCGATAATATGCCAGAGGAATCAGAGAGTGACAGATCAGTTGTAACACGGACTGCCGTCGAGATCGCAGAACGGCACAAGGCAGCGCTGGAACTGCCAGACATGGAACCGCCCGAATTGTAATATATGGGCTAACTGCTGCCAGATTGTCACAAATATTGTCGCAGCCAAAGGAATAAAAGAGCGTGAGGCTGTGTAAATACTGCAATTGTTTACAATGCATTGTCAAGAACTAAATCTTGATTGCTGATTTTTCAGCCGTGAACAGGCAGCAGAAACGCCCCCCCGGAGGGGTCTGTGCGTAGCTCATCCTGGGCTGAATAACGTCCCCTTCCACTCGAGCAAATAAAAAAGACTTTTAATATCAAGCCCCTCAAAATTTTTCAAAAAACAAAAAAGGGGGTATCTGCTACGGACACCCCTACAACCTACACAATAGTAAGCATTAAACGTTCAAATTTCGGTTTTTGTTCCATGAATGGACAATTTACCGCTGAATGTTTAAAAGCTGATTTTAGGGTGAAATAAGTAGCTAATTAACAGAGATTAAAACAAGCCTGTGCATTTATTAGGCAGAAAGGAAGCGAGAAAAATGACGATTGAACAAGCGGCTGACAAACTGATGGCAACTTATGCGAGGTTCGGAATTGATCGGCGTGAGATAGTCCGACTCATGCGGAGCGGCATTGAAAATTATGATTTAACAATCGGTGCCGTATTTAATGGATGTCGTATGATGCTATCCGAGCAATTTCACACACAAGAATTGTTTTCGCAGCGAGATATAGCGGAAATGCTAGAGATTTCAGAGGAAGAAGCTGTCGAGCGAATTGAAGAAGTGAAAGCACAGCTGTTAGAGCAGGGCGAGGACATTTCACAATACATCATTTCAGAGCCAAAACGCCAGAAGTTTATTCTAAAACCACAAAAATGGACAAGTTAATTTGAAAGGAGATCAGAAAAAATGGAAAAAAAATATTTTAAAGTTTTATCTAAAACTTCAAAAAGCGGAATTGGTAAAGATGGAATGCCGTATTGTTTTGAAAGTTTGACTATTGATTTTTATGGAAAATCAGCAAAAGTTGGTCTGTCCGAGAATATGGAAGTTAAACCGGGGCATTTCGTAAAACTGGGATTCTGCACACGTCGGAGTTATGGCTGTGCGGAAGTTGTTGCAACTGCAGTTGAAGTTCTTAAACCAGAAGTGAAAGGGGAATAAAGGGATGGGAAAATTTGATGAAATTCGAAGAATTATGAAGGATTTTAAGGGCGATGTGGACGGTTTGGCAAATCGAAAAATTGAAGAGATTGAGACTGCAAAGGCTCGACTGAATCCAACGGCATTAAAGGAAGAATTGGCAAGTTTGGATGCAGAATATGGTAAACATTTTGAATTTACCAGAAATATGTACCGGGAAAAATTGGCTGCTGCAGTCGCAGATCGGAGAAGGGGCAACGCTAACAAGTACATAAAGGGCTACTTTGATTTTGATTTGCTTAATAAGATGAATATTATCAGCCAAAGCGAGGTGCAACTTACAGAAGATGAACTGGCCAGCTTTTGTAAGGATGCAATGAAGAGCAGATCGGAATTTTGTGTCCGAAAAGTGCAGTTGATGGCAGAACAGAACGGATTCCGCTTAAATGTTCCGTCAGAAGCAAAGGCAAATGCGGTGCTAGATGAAGTGGCAAAAACAGCAAGTGAAGTCATTGATAAATTTACTGGGGAATTGACCGGGAAAGAAAATGGCGGAACAGGCCGTGATGGTACAAGTATGAAGATTCGTGTACATGCAGAAGGTACTTTTTTAAACAGATATGAACAGCAGTATGAGAAAGAAACAGTTGAAGACGTTCGGATCAGCCGCATTAGTAAGCAAGGCTTTGCAGAAATGGAAGCAAACAAACAGAAAAAGGCAGATCAAGAACCTGTTGAGCTTGTAAATGCTGATGGTGTTCATGTGACAGCTCAATCTAATGGAACGAACAGTGCGGCGGCGTATTTTGCAAAAAATTATTCCAATTGTATGAACCAGAAAACAACAGAGCCAGAAGATTAAGAAATTAAGTTCCCGGTGCTGGCAATCTGGTGCAGGGGCGCAAACAGGAGGGGCTGCAGTGACCGATCAAGAAATTGTTGGATGTTTGATAACGGAATTTTCCACTTTCTATCGGATATCGCCGGAACGTATCGAGAAAGTTTTCCAACTTGCAAAACAAGAGCTGGGCGATTCTATGAACGCATACTACGCGACTCAAACTCTGCTAGTGAATATGTTCCGGGCTAATTCTGAGCCGATCTGGAAAATCTCAAAGTAGACAGAAACAGTCATGAGAAAAATTCTAAGTCAATAAAAAAAAACCCTGGTTACTCGTGTGCGTGCATTGAATAACCGGGGTTCCTAGAAAGGTGATCGTTATCTATTAATTATTATAGCACAAGTAGCACAGAAACGCAATAAAAAAGACCGCCCAAACGAAAGAGCAGCCCTTTTTATTCATTTAAGGAAATGAAACTATCCTTTTTGTGTAGATTTATGCGTGTGGTGAGTTCGTTAAAGCTCCACGCAAGCGTTAGCCTATTTTTAAAATAGCACAAAAAGAACAAATGTTCAAGCTCTTTTTCTCTTTATTAGGCTTGATTACTTTTTGCAGTCCTGCTCCATGCGCTGATCTACAGCTTTTTTAATATAGCCGTTTACAGATTCCCCGGCGGCTTCTGCTGCCTGGCGAATGATTTCGCGTTTTCCTTTTTCAACACGAATTTTGATTTCGTCATAATTATTTTTCATATATTTTGCAACTGCTTTTTGCTGAGCTTTACTAATCTTGCTTTCTTCCGACATGTTGAACTCCTTTCTATGTTGTTGGATATAATTAAAATTATTATAGTTTATAATACTATCGGGTACAATATACATATTACACAAAATAACATTTTTATATCGGGTACAATATCGTGAATTTTACATATTGATATATCGGGTACGATAGACTATACTATAATCAGTTCAAGGGAACAGAGAACAGCGAAAAGTGAAAATGATGAGATCGCAAGATGTACCAAAGACACTGACATAACACCGGGCAAGGGTAAGCAAAGGCACAGGAGTTGTCGAGATTGGTTTAAGACCTGCCGGAGCTGATCGGGATTTCCAGAAGAGAAAGGAGATGTACATATGAGATATAATTTATCAAAGGTCATGTTGAAAGCCTGGAAGATTTACCGTAAAACAAAGGGTATCAGTTTTGGTGAAGCTCTTCACAGAGCGTGGTTATCTGCAAAGGCTGAGGAAGTAAACAATACTCGCATTGAAACAGCCAAAAAAGCGGCAAATATAACCGAGCCTGTTAATACATGGGCTAGGTGGAAAGAACTCGGATTTGAGGTTGTTCACGGAAGCAAGGCATTGTTTAGCACAGTGTTGATTTGGGGAAGCCGGGGAGATGGTGCTACTTATAAGGCGAGCTTTTTCGGGGAATCCCAGGTGCAGCCAATATGATAGTAGAAGAGGTTTTGAGATATATTCAGTTGGCAAGCCGAAAAGCATATATCTTAACGCATAATGGCGTTGAGTGGCTTCCAGAATACGAGGGAGAGCTACAACAAATAAATCAAGAACTTGCTTTACTTCGTCCTTTGGTGGATGCGGAGCATGCTAAAAGAAAGGAGTTTGAGAGATGTTCACAGCAACGGAAGCAGTATTAATTTTCTTTTCTGGTGTGATGTGTACCATTTTATTTCAGATCACACATGATGGAAAAGGAATTTAATAAAAATGCCCTTGCCAGAGCGGCAACTCCGACAGGGGCGCGTAACCTGGAAACAAGCAAATCACAGGGCTACAGGGAAAAGTATATCATTCCTGTTAGCCCCTAGCAAGAATTTTATGGAGAAATGACAATGAATGGAAATGCAAAAGATGTAAATTATCAGCCGTTAGCAAGTGAGATCATTACAGACTTGCAGAAGGAAAACGAACAGCTGAAAGCAGAATTAAAGGATAAACAGGAAAACCTTGATATATGCGTAGAACTGGCTGACAGATATATGTATCGTCAGAGAATTATTGAATGCACACTGAAATTGAATGATAAAGAACTACTGAAATGTGTATACGCATATATGAAAAAACTGAGCGAGTGAGGGCTAAACTATGAGAGATTACGAAAAAGAAGATTTACTCATAGAAATGCAGAGTTGCATTGAGAAGCTTAATTACATGCTTAATTCTACAATTGAGCGTTATGGACTGGACAAGGGAGAAATCACATCCCCGGAAGAAGCAATGGAATTTGCATACAATAAAACATCCTTGTGGACAGAGTTGGAAATTTGCGTTGATTATATCCAGAAAATTAAGCAGATTGAGAAGAAACTGGAGGCGTTGGGGTGATATGGACTATAAGGAAAAGATCAATGAATTGCTTAATGATTTAGGGCAAATAGAACTTCGATACATCTATATTATTGTATCGGATGTTCATAAAGAAACAGTTGTTAATGGAGGGCAAAATGGATTATAAGTCTGGAATTATTTCAATGATTGAGAAAATTGAAAAGCCTGGAACATTGGAATATCTGTATACCTTTATTTATTTATTCTTAGAAAGATGGGGCTAACGCTATGGATTACAGAAAAGAGATCATTGAACGGCTTACCAAAATCCAGTCAGAAAAGATTTTACGCTATATTTATCTTTTTCTGGTTGATATCCCAGAAAGATACTGGAGGTAGTCAAATGGATTACAAGAAAGAGATTATTGAGATGATAGAAAAAATTACAAAAACAGAAAATATATCTATGCTATATGGAGTTGTCAAAACGATGGTTGAATACGAAGACCAAAAAGAAAAAAAGCAGGGAAAAGCAGAATGAACGATAACATTGATTACAAAGAGGAAATAAAAAAACTCTTAGAAAAGGCGAAAGAACCGTACACCTTTAAAAGAGTGTACAAGCTACTTGAATACCTGTACTTGCAGGAAACTACGGAGGAAAAAGAAGAATGAATTACTATAAGACAGAGATTATTAATCTTGTGCAGAATTGTGACAATAGTCACTGGCTGAAAGTTATTTATGCGTATGTGAAAGCCCTGTTAGGGTGAAGCGAATAGGGCGGCGTAACTGCTGCCCCTTTCCTTTATTAGGCAATATAGAAAAGAGGTGCGAGAAATGGCAAGAAAAGATGCAAATGGACGAAATCTCAAAACTGGGGAATATTATGATAGTAAAAACAATCGGTATCAGTTCCGCAAAATGATTGATGGAAAGCGAATTACAATCACTTCGGATAAACTCGCAGACCTTAGAAAACAGGAAAATGAGTTATTATGCCGACTTGATAAAGGTGTTGTTTTTGATAATAAACGAGCAAAAATGACTTTAAATGAGTATTTTGATTATTGGTTTGGTACATATGCCCGGAGTGGCAGAAAAGCTACTACATGCACGAATTATAAATCATATTATAATACGTATATTCGTGAAACTATCGGAAAAAAGGCAATTGTTAAAATCACAAAGCTGGACTGTCAGAGAATTATTAATGAAATGGTGGAAAATGGAAAAAAACACTCAACAATGTTAAATCTAAAATGTTGTTTAAATAAAGTTTTTGAATCTGCTATTGATGAAGATATTTTAATGAAAAATCCGATAAAAAATTTACAGGTGCCTAATACAGAACGAAAGAAGCGGACAGCTATTGAATATTCACAAATAGAAATATTTATGAATTATGTGAGAAATAGTGAAAAATATTCAAAACAATATTCAGAATTTGTGGTATTATTTAATACTGGAATGAGAATCGGAGAGCTGGCAGCTTTAACATGGGACTGCATTGATTTTGAAAATAATACAATTCGGATTGATAAGACTGTAAACCGATATCGAAAAAAAGATTTTGGATTTACTGTTGCGATCGCTTCACCTAAAAGTAAAACATCAACCAGGGTTATACCAATGAGTAACGATGTAAGAAAGATATTGTTAAAACATAAGCTTTTGAATATTCAGCCAGTAGAACCAGTACCAGTGGTAGATGATTATGGAAATATCAAAAGAAAAATATCGAACTTAGTATTTGTAAATTCACAAAGAAGAGTATGGATAGAACCTAACTTTTTAGCATTAATAAATAGGATTATTAAGAATTATAACAAGGCAGCAGACCGGGAACATAAAGAAAGAATTGAAAACTTTTGTCCTCACATGGCAAGACATACTTATACAACACTTGCTTATTCTGTTGGGGCTGATGTTAAAGCGGTTAGTGAGATTCTGGGACACGCTTCTACATCTGTTACACTGGACACCTATACACATCTTACTGACGAGAAAAAGCGGCAACAGGAAGAAGTGGTAAAATCAATTAAGGTACTGTAAAAAGGTACCTTTTTTTGTGCCATTCTGTGACAATCTTGTGACAAAAAAGTATAAAAACATAAAGCTAGACGAATTAAGACAAAAGTGTTGTTATTTTGAGAATCCGCATTTTATCAATAGATAAACGTAGACGAAAAAACACGAACAAAAGTTCGTCAACAAAAAACACTTGACACACACCACAAAATACGGTATGATACCCAAGGTGATAACGAATGGAAAAGTTTGTAGAACGTACTTTGCTCTATGATTTTTACGGAGAGCTTCTTACGAAGAGACAGCAGCAGATCTACGAGAGTGTAGTTCTGGAGGATTATTCTTTAAGTGAGGTTGCAGAGGAACTGAATATCAGCCGTCAGGGCGTACATGATATGATCAGACGCTGTGACAAGGCACTGGAAGGATATGAAGAGAAGCTGCATCTGGTGGAGAAGTTTGTGAATATCCGGGGACAGGTACAGAAGATACATGAGCTTGCATCCGGATATCACGCTGATGATATTGAGGCAATATCCAATGTGATTTTAGAGGAGTTATAATTCATGGCATTTGAAAGCTTAACAGATAAACTTCAGAATGTATTCAAGAAGCTGAGAAGCAAAGGCCGTCTGACCGAAGAGGATGTTAAGATTGCTCTTAAAGAAGTTAAGATGGCACTCCTTGAAGCGGACGTTAACTTCAGAGTCGTGAAACAGTTCACGAAATCTGTACAGGAACGTGCAGTTGGACAGGACGTTATGAACGGACTGAACCCAGGCCAGATGGTCATCAAGATTGTAAATGAAGAGCTGGTTAATCTTATGGGAAGTGAGACTACAGAGCTTCCGATCAAGCCTGGCAATGATCTGACTGTCATTATGATGGCAGGTCTTCAGGGAGCTGGTAAGACCACTACAGCAGCCAAGCTTGCAGGTAAGATCAAGTCTAAAGGTAAGAGACCTCTTCTGGTAGCCTGTGACGTTTACAGACCCGCAGCGATCACTCAGCTGCAGGTAAACGGTGAGAAACAAGGCGTGGAAGTCTTTACCATGGGTGATAAACAGAGCCCGGTAGACATAGCCAAGGCGGCTGTTGCACATGCCAAGGCGAATCAGCAGAATGTAGTGATCATTGATACAGCAGGTCGTCTTCATGTCGATGAGGATATGATGCAGGAGCTTGCTGATATTAAGTCTAATATTGAGGTAGATGCTACAGTCCTTGTAGTAGATGCCATGACCGGACAGGATGCAGTCAATGTAGCCCAGACTTTTGCAGAGAAGGTTGGAATCGATGGAGTGATCCTGACCAAGATGGATGGTGATACCCGTGGTGGTGCAGCTCTTTCCATCAAGTCCGTAACTGGCAAGCCAATCCTGTATGTAGGTATGGGAGAGAAGTTATCCGATCTGGAACAGTTCTATCCGGAGAGAATGGCATCCCGTATCCTTGGTATGGGAGATGTAATGAGCCTGATCGAAAAGGCAGAAGCAGCCGTAGATCAGGAAGCAGCCCAGGAGATGTCCAAGAAGCTGAAGAAGATGGATTTTGATTTCAATGACTATCTTACCAGCCTTGAACAGATGAATAAGATGGGCGGAATCTCCAGTATCCTGAACATGCTCCCTGGTGTGGGAAGCAAGATGAAAGATGTGGAGAGCATGATCGATGAGAAAGCAATGGACAGAACCAAGTCCATTATTCTTTCCATGACCCCACAGGAGCGTTCCAATCCAGGAATCCTGAACCTTTCCCGTAAGAACAGGATTGCCAGAGGCGCAGGTGTGGATGTTGCAGAAGTCAATCGCCTTGTGAAGCAGTTTGAGCAGAGCAAGAAGATGATGAAGCAGATGCCGGGTCTCATGGGCGGCGGCAAAATGGGTGGTAAAAGAGGCGGCTTTAAGCTCCCTTTTTAACATAAAATAATTAAATTAACTAATAAAGAGAAAGTAAATTGGAGGAAAATTAAAATGGCAGTTAAGATCAGATTAAGAAGAATGGGACAGAAGAAAGCACCTTACTATAGAATCGTTGTTGCAGATTCCCGCAGCAAACGTGACGGAAGATGTATCGAAGAGATCGGAACATATGATCCGAACCAGGAGCCAAGCGTATGCAAGGTTGACGAAGAAGCAGCTAAGAAATGGCTTGCAAACGGTGCTCAGCCTACAGAAGTTGTTGCTAAGATCCTTAAACAGGCCGGAATCGAGAAATAATTTAAGGAGTATCTTAGAGGTTGCCAGAATGGTTCAGACTGCACAGTATTTCCTGTGAAAGTCGTGAACTGTAATCGGCAATTTTCAGGGGGTATTTCTGTGACGTCCAGATGAGGGCATTTTTTGAATATGCTCCGGGGCGGGATCAGGGAGGTGTGTAATGAAAGAATTAGTAGAAGTAATTGCAAAATCTCTTGTTGAAAATCCGGACGAAGTAGTCGTTACCGAAACAGAAAAGGATGACGCTGTTGTTATCGAACTGAAGGTAGGACCATCTGATATGGGTAAGGTGATCGGACGTCAGGGCAGAATCGCCAAGGCCATCCGTACCGTAGTAAAAGCGGCTTCTTCCAAAAGCAGCAAAAAAGTGATTGTAGATATTCTGCAATGATAAGCAAGATATATGGATGCAGGAGCTGTGGAGACATGGCTCCTGTTTTTACTTATGAAAGTCCTGGACGGCAGACATATTCGTTTTTTGTAGAGGAGTTTTGAATGGAAGATTTATTAAAGGTTGGAGTAATTACCACCACTCATGGCGTGCGGGGAGAAGTAAAAGTATTCCCTACCACAGATCCGGAGCGTTTCCTGGATCTTGAATACGTGATTCTGGATGCCGGCAGAGAGATGAAAAAGCTGGAAATCCGTAACGTGAAATTTTTTAAGAATCTTGTGATCCTGAAATTTAATGGGATTGATAATATAAATGATATTGAAATGTACAAAGGCAGAGACCTGTGGGTTCCCAGAGAAGAAGCCCAGGAACTGGATGAAGATGAATATTACATCGGCGACCTGATTGGCATGGAAGTGGTTCTGGAGGGCAACACCCATTTCGGAACCCTGAAAGATGTTATGGAGACAGGAGCCAATGATGTTTACGTAGTAGAGCTTCCAGATCATCAGGAAGTACTTCTCCCGGCAATCAAGGAATGCATCCTTGACGTTGATCTGGAAGAGAATGTGATGACGGTACATTTGATGAAAGGACTTTTATAAATGAATTTCCATGTTTTGACCCTTTTTCCGGAAATGATCCGGAATGGAATGAACACCAGCATTACAGGGCGTGCTATTAATGCAGGAATCCTTTCTGTGGAGGCCATAAATATCCGCGACTATGCTTTTAACAAGCACCAGAAAGTAGATGATTATACTTACGGCGGCGGTGCTGGAATGCTGATGCAGGCAGAACCGGTTTACCTGGCTTATGAAGCGATTGCCGAGAAAGCCGGGAAGCGCCCCCGTGTGGTTTATCTCACCCCGCAGGGACAGGTGTTTAATCAGCAGATGGCAAGAGACATGGCGAAAGAGGAAGACCTGGTTTTCCTTTGCGGTCACTATGAGGGGATTGACGAGCGTGTTCTGGAGGAAATTGTGACGGATTATGTGTCTATCGGAGATTATGTGCTTACAGGCGGCGAGCTTCCGGCCATGGTTATGATGGATTCTATTTCCCGCATGGTTCCAGGCGTGCTCAGCAATCAGGAGTCTGGCGAGACCGAGTCCTTTGCAGGAAATCTTCTGGAATATCCCCAGTACAGCCGCCCGGAAGAGTGGCATGGTAAAAAGGTTCCGGAGGTTCTTATGTCCGGTCATCATGCAAATATAGAGAAGTGGCGCAGAGAGCAGTCTATCATTCGTACAGCCAGAAGGCGCCCGGATCTGCTGAAAAAGGCAGATCTCACCAACAAAGAATGGAATTTTGTGCGGCAGCTGAAAAAGCAGTGGAAAGAGGAGGAATCCAAAGATGAGAACATCTGATTTTTACTATGAGCTCCCTCAGGAGCTGATCGCCCAGGATCCGCTGGAGGACAGAAGTTCTTCCAGACTTATGCATCTTTCTATGGCAGATGGCAGTATTGAGCATCGCCATTTCAGGGATATACTGGACTATCTGAATGAAGGTGATACTTTGGTTATCAATGATACCAAGGTTATTCCGGCAAGACTTTACGGTCACAAGGAAGAGACTGGCGCAGTGATCGAGATCCTTCTTCTGAAAAGAAGAGAGAACGATATCTGGGAATGCCTGGTAAAACCAGGTAAAAAGGCACGCCCAGGTGCTAAGATCACTTTTGGAGATGGTATCTTAAAGGGAGAGATTATTGACGTGGTGGACGAGGGGAATCGTCTGATCCAGTTCCATTATGAGGGTATTTTCGAAGAGATTCTGGATCAGCTGGGAGAGATGCCGCTGCCTCCATATATCACTCATAAATTAAAGGATAAGAATCGCTACCAGACTGTTTATGCAAAGAATGAAGGTTCTGCAGCAGCGCCTACAGCAGGTCTGCATTTTACAAAGGAACTTCTGGAGCAGGTGAAAGCCAAAGGGGTAAATATTGCCCATGTAACTCTTCACGTAGGTCTTGGCACATTCCGTCCGGTTAAGGTAGATGATGTGGAGCAGCATCACATGCATTCTGAATTCTACATTGTGGAAGAAGACCAGGCGAAGCTGATCAACGATACCAGGAAAAATGGCGGCCGTGTGATCGCAGTTGGAACTACCAGCTGCCGTACACTGGAATCTGCAACTGGCGCTGATGGTGTTCTGAAGTCTGGAAGCGGCTGGACAGAGATTTTTATTTATCCAGGCTATAAATTTAAGATGATCGACGGTCTGATCACCAACTTCCATCTGCCGGAATCCACACTGGTTATGCTGGTATCTGCACTGGCTGGAAAAGAGAATATTCTGCATGCCTATGAGGTGGCAGTGCAGGAGAAGTATCGGTTCTTTTCATTTGGGGATGCGATGCTGATATTATAATCAAAAAATACCCCCCGGAGCTTTCGCTCTGGGGGGGGGCTGAATAACATATTTTCTTCTATCCGATCCAGGAGCTTCTTTCCTGGATTTTTTCCATAATTCTGGTCTTTTCATCCCCTTCAGCAGGCGTTGGCTGGTAATTGTTATAGCCGTAAGCGGAGGAGATGGAACATGGGATGATATTTGTTACATTATCTGCTTTTACGCCGTCATTTGAGATGGTAAAGGTCTGCTGGAAAATCATACTGTCCATGTCACTTGGGGCGCTGTTTCCGCCGAAGCAGAAGTTTCCAAGGCTGTATACAATATTTTTTCCTTTATATTCTTCAATTCCCTGAAGTACATGAGGATGATGTCCGCACACCAGGTCAGCGCCAAGGTCAATGGCAAGATGTCCAAGTGTGGTCTGATTGGAGTCTGGAACGGTTTCTTTTTCGTTTCCCCAGTGAAAGATAACGATGATCAGCTCTGCACCATCTTCTTTTACCTTGGCAATGTTGTCTTTCAGCTGCTGTTCACGCTCAAGATGATCGTATAACTCATAGATTCCCACAAGACCTACTTTTACCCCTTTTATATCCATTACGGCCGTCTCATCATAGCCAAAATGAACAATTCCCTGGGCATCCAGGGCGTCCATGGTATCCTGAAAGCTCTGCTCGCCGTAATCATGGCTGTGGTTGTTGGCTGTGTTTACTGCTTCCACAGAACTGCTGGAGTAAATTCCTGCAAAAGACGCAGGGGCTTTGAATGCGAAGGTTTTATCCTCGCGGCTGCTGCTGTCTGTGAAGGTCCCTTCATTGTTGGCGATGGTCAGGTCATCTGCTTCAAAAATGCTCTTTACATTCTGTAAAAAGTATTCTTTTCCATAATTTTCAAAATATGCATTCAGGCTGGTACTGTAATCGAAGGCTTCATCTGTGCCAAGGGTACAGTCGCCCACAACGTTTATAGTAAGGGTGACTGGGGTGTCGTGCTTCGATTTTGTTGAAACAGTATCGCTGCTTTCGGAATCAGAAGATGAATCTGAGCTGTCGCTGGAAGATTCGGCAGTCTGCTTAGTTCCATCGGCAAATGAAGAATCGTTCTTTTCATTGTCAGAAGAAAGAGCAGAACCAGTTGTCTTTTCGTCGGTTGCGTTGTTTACATTCGAAGAGTTTACACTCTTTGCCTTTCCTGCACATCCCCGGACGATCAGGATCAGTACCACCAGCAGCAGGACACCACCCGCGGCCATACAGATCTGTCGGATCTTTTTCTGGCGCTGGCGGTAATATTTGGATTTTTTGTATAAATTCTTTTTCTTTTGCATACGTCTATCCTCATATGGCTTTTTGTATATGATGTCGCCGACAGGCGATGTGTTTGTTCCGTATAAACATTGAGGCAAAAATCCATAGGTCATGTTTTGAGTGAATAGCCCTGTGAACTTTTGCCTTTGATTTACATTACAATAATATTTATCTGAAGAACTTGTCGTAATAACCCATTACGAAAATCAACAGTACAATAAGCGGCAGTACATAGGTAAGATATGGACGTGCCCACTTCGGAAATTTAATGCCGTTTCCTGTATCCGCTTCTTTGATGAAATTGTCCCATCCCCATCCGTAGCGGGTTACGCAGAACAGCAGGTAAACAAGGCTTCCAAGCGGAAGCAGGTTATTGGAGATAATGAAGTCCTCCAGATCCTGGATGGTGCTTCCTGCACCCAGTGGCTGAAATCCGCTCCATACGTTGAAACCAAGTACGCATGGCATGGATAAAACAAAGATTGCAATTCCGTTTACCAGAACTGCCTTCTTACGGCTCCAGCCCCACAGATCCATGGCAAAGCTTAAGATATTCTCAAATACTGCAATGATGGTGGAGAGAGCTGCGAATGTCATAAAGATAAAGAACAGTGCGCCCCAGAAACGGCCGCCCATCATCTGGTTAAACATGTTCGGCAGTGTTACGAACACAAGTCCAACACCCTGTGTAGGGCTTACATTGTAAGCAAAGCATGCCGGGAAAATAATAAGTCCGGCCATTAGTGCCACGAAAGTATCCAGAATACCAATCTGGATGGATTCGCCCATAAGGCTGCGGTCTTTGTCAATATAACTTCCAAAGATTGCCATTGCGCCGATCCCAAGGCTCAAGGTGAAGAATGCCTGTCCCATAGCGGCATAAATACCGGAAAGCAGTCCGTTCTCTTTCAGACGGCCAAAATCCGGGAGAAGATAGAACTTAATACCCTCGATGGCACCTGGAAGCGTACAGCTCTTAACGCAAAGAACTACCATAATAGTAAGAAGACATACCATCATAACCTTTGTGATACGTTCAACACCTTTCTGCAGTCCCATGCAGCAGGTACCAAAACCGAATGCAGTTACGATTACCATCCAGAAGGTCATTTCTCCAGGATTGGAGAGCATGGTGTTAAATACGTTTCCTACCGCTTCTGTATCAAGACCTGTGAAGGTGCCGCTTGCTATTTTAAAGAAGTAAGCCAGCATCCAGCCGCCTACAGTGGTGTAAAACATCATCAGCATATAGTTGCCAAGCATGGCTCCATAGCTGTAAATGTGCCATTTGGTGCCCTTTGGCTCAAGGAGATGGAAGCTTCTGGCAGCGGACTTGCGGCTTGCGCGTCCGACAGCAAATTCCATAACCATAATAGGCAGTCCAAGAATTACAAGGAACAGAAGATAGATCAGTACAAATGCTGCGCCTCCGTACTGTCCTGTTATATAAGGGAAGCGCCATACATTGCCGATTCCAATGGCGCAGCCGGCTGAAATGAGAATAAATCCAAGCCGGGATGAAAACTTTTCACGTTCTTTCATGTTGATTTCCTTCCTTTTTTCTATGTATGAATTCTGTGAAAAAGTATGGGACAAAAGTCTTTTTTACAGAAGAGCACACCTTTTAACAGTATAAGAATAAAATGAGTTTTCGTCAATAAATATCTTGAAAAAGAAGGGGGAAATGCTAAAATATATAGGATAATACTTGAAGTGTATTTGAGGGTCAGCTGTTTCGCGCCTATGGCGCTCCCACAGCTGCCGACCGCATTCGTAATCAGGGCCATCGCCTGGCCCATTCGATATTCAGGAATTCGCTCGTGCAAGCATGGTTCATTCTTGGCTGCTGTACGAGACTTTCATAATAAATAAGAAGGGAAAATGACATGTTATATATAGGAAATCATACTTCATCATCCAAAGGCTACGCAGCCATGGGACGCCAGATTGTGAAAAATGGCGGCAACACGTTTGCATTTTTTACCAGAAATCCAAGAGGAGGGAATGCCAAGGCTATTGATCCGGCGGACGTGGCAAAATTTTTGGAGATTGCAAAGGAGCATGAGTTTGGGAAAATTGTAGCCCATGCGCCTTATACCTTAAATGCCTGCGCGGCCAAAGAAAATCTGCGGGATTTTGCCCGGGAGACCTTTGCAGACGATCTGAAACGTATGGAAGCCACACCTGGAAACTACTACAATTTCCATCCTGGCAGCCATGTAGGACAAGGAATAGAAGTTGGAATCCAAAAGATTGCAGAAGTTCTGAATGCTGTCCTTACCGAAGATCAGACCACCACAGTCCTTCTGGAAACCATGTCCGGAAAAGGTTCAGAGGTGGGAAGCCACTTCGAGGAGCTTCGTGCCATCATGGACCTTGTAGAAAAACGCGATAAACTTGGAATCTGCCTGGATACCTGCCATGTGTGGGATGGTGGCTACGATATTGTAAACGACCTGGACGGTGTCTTAACTGAATTCGACCGCATCATCGGTCTCGACCACTTAAAAGCCATCCACCTGAACGACAGCCTCAACCCTCTTGGCAGTCACAAAGACCGCCACGCCAGAATCGGGGAAGGCCAGATTGGTCTTGATGCCCTTGTCCGTGTCATCCGGCACCCGGCATTGGAGGGTAAGCCTTTTATTCTGGAAACGCCTAATGATGATGAGGGTTGGACAAGAGAAATTGCACTTCTTAGGGAAAGATATTCAGAATAAATTGCTATTTAGTTGATTAAAAGTTCTTCAATGCGGACGCATTTGGACAATGTGTATTACTCACTCGCCGGCGCAA
>NZ_JBDGDM010000038.1:0-43628 GCF_040908885.1 Ruminococcus sp. RTP21358st1_G6_RTP21358_211008 | reverse complement strand
TATTTAGTTTTCAAGGAGCGAAATTAAATAAGCAGAATCATAACGATTTTAAGTTGACACTATATTGCTAGCATTGGTATTAGGGTGATAAAACCGCCCAGGCTGTTTATGAATTTACCTTTGAGGATGTGCAGACTTCTGTAGAGCTTTCCAAGGCAGACTTAACAGATGGAAAAGAGCTTCCGGGCGCTTCCTTACATGTATTGGATTCCACTGGAACTGTTGTGGAAGAATGGATTTCTACGGAAGAACCCCATATGATACGCGGCCTGTTAGTAGGGGAAACCTACACCCTGGTGGAAACCAAACCAGCAGATGGCTATACCACTGCAGAAAGTATCGAGTTTAAGGTGGAAGATACTGCTGAGATTCAGAAACACCAGATGCTTGATGATGTGACAAAAGTAGAAATCAGTAAGACAGACATGACAGATTCCAAGGAAGTCCCAGGTGCGAAGCTGACCATTCTGGACAAAGATGGAAAAGTAGTAGAAAGCTGGGTATCTGATAAAGATCCGCATATGGTAGAAAAACTTCCGGTTGGAACCTATACCCTTCGGGAAGAACAGGCACCGGATGGGTACCTGGTTGCGGAAGAGGTATCTTTTGAGGTCAAAGATACTGGGGAAATCCAGAAGGTGGAAATGAAAGATGCCCGTCCGGTTGGAAAACTGGTTCTTAAGAAAACCGATGCAGAAGATGGCTCCCCTCTTGCCGGAGCAGAGTTTGAGCTTCGGATCAAGAAATCTGGAAAAGTTGTGGCAACCCTTGTCACAGATGAAGAGGGCGCAGCCACAAGCGGAGACATTCCAATTGCGACCTATAAAGATGGAAAGATGAAAAAAGAAATCGAGTACATCCTGGTTGAGACCAAAGCGACGGATGGCTATGTGAGAAGCGAAAAAGAGGAATCCGTTGTATTTACCTATCAGGATGATAAGACCAAAGAGATTGAGATCACCAAAGAACTTACTAATGAGCGGATCCCAACTGGCGGTTATGTAAAATCTCCGAAAACAGGAGATGACACCAACATTTGGCTTCCTATCTTTCTTCTTGTTTTATCAGTGGGCGGAATTGCCGGAATCTTCTGGTACACCAAAAAGAAAAACCATAAGGAATAAGAAATCTGGACTGTCACTTCGGTGGCGGTCCTTTTTTCGTGTAAAAAATTGGAAATGGAGGGAATTATGAAGCAAGTAAAAGAAATGGGAATCGTGGCTGTGTGCCTGATGCTGCTTGGTTTTGGAATCTGCATGGGAATCGGAACGTATCTTATGTACCGGGATGGGGAAGAGGAATATGACACCCTGCGGGAATATGTTGACGTGGAAGAACCAAAAGAAAATGCAGATAGTGAAGACACAGAAGAAAATCAGGAAGAAACTGTTACCGTGGATTTTGAAGCTTTGAAAAAAATAAACCGGGAGATCATTGCCTGGATCCGAATTCCGGACACCGGGATTGATTATCCGGTTGTGCAGGGAGCAGACAACGAATATTATCTAAAGCATACCTTTAAAAAGACAGAACATGTAGCCGGAAGCATTTTTCTGGATAAGGACAACAGTCCGGATTTTTCCAACCGAAAGAGCATTCTATATGGTCATAATATGAAAGATGGCAGCATGTTCCAGGGGCTGCACAAGTACGAAAATGAGCAATATTTAGAAATACACAATAAAGTGTACCTATATCTGCCGGATGGACAAACCTTGATCTATTCGGTAATAAAATGCGGATATGTAAGTGCAAACAGCGATACCTTCTGGCTGGGAGAGCCAGTTGAAACCAGGCAGCTTTTATTATCCACCTGCGGTTCCGATTCTTCGAAACGCCTGGTTCTTTTCTGTGAGCTGCCAGAGGAAAGCGAAGAGTCAGAGACAAATGGTGAGGGTATAAGTATGGAAGTCTTTTAATACCAGGAAAATAAAATGCCATAAATTACTTTATATCGTCAGGAAAATACGGAAATTATGTTTTAAGACTAAAAATAAATTATTTTTAGCAGGTATGCAACTGATACCGAAATTTTACGTGATATATAGTGAAAAAAGAATAAAGAAACTTTGAAGGGAGGACTCTAAAAAATTTTACTTACAATTTACAGGAGAAAATTTAAGAAAACGAGGTAAAAAGGATGAGTGGATTAAAAAAGTGGATGGCAATTATTATGACAAGTGTTACAATTATGGGAAATATGACAGGACAGGGTATTCCTGTAATGGGAGCGGAAAAGGAAGTGCAGGAAGTAATTACCAGTGGAAACATTTATGTAACAGAAACTGGCGCAAAGGAAAGAGTTGTCAGAGTAAATGAAGACGGATCTTTTGTAACAGAACCGATTGAAGAGATTTCTTCATACGTGACAAATGCGTCCTGTGAACACCCGGCGAGATATTTAGAAGCTGTGGGTAAAAAAACGGATTTTCAAACAGTGGGAACAGCAGGAACCTGTTATAAAGAAAGGCTGATTATTTCTAATAAATGCAATAAGTGTCAACGCAGAGGAATTAAAACTTATAGCCCATGGGTTCGCTGCAGTAAGCATAGATACCCATTGTTGAAAAAGACTTGTAGTATTTGTGGATATAAAAAGTAATTGCAATTAGAAAGGAGCAGTTAAATGAAACGGAAAAAATTTTGGATTGGCGTGGCAGCGTGTATGCTGATTGGTACTGCTTCAGTGGCAGCTAGTTCCGGAGTTGAGTTGCATGAATTTTTCAATGCAAATAGAGAGAGGGTAATGTACCCGATGGCTACATTTGACGAAGATCCGGATTTAAGCACCAGCGGACCGCAGGATCAGGTATCTGTAGGGCAGATTATTGAAACAGAAGACGGAAAAGAAAAAGTTATTGCAGTAGATGGTCAGGGAGCTTATGTGACAGAAGTAATAGACCAGTAAGGGGAATATTAAACAAGATATGTTATTATAAAGTATATTCTGCTGTGTATAAATGTACAAACCAGAAGTGTTCTGTTAGAAGAGTTATTAAAACAAATGTTTCCGTACATCATGTATATAGAAATAAAAGATGCACTGTTTGTGGCTGGAAAAGGAAATAGGGAAGGTGAGCTAATGAATAAAACCAAAATAATATTTTTTTCTGCAAAAAAATAAAAAAATTACATTTTTCATGCGACCAATTGAAATAAAATACGTGATATAAGATAAAAAGGGAGGATAGCTTAGGATGGATGACGCACAGATCATTAACTTATATTTTGCCAGAGATGAAAATGCAATTGTAGAGACTCAAAATAAATATCAAAATATGTGTTATATAGTTGCACACAATATTTTATACAACAGGGAAGATTCTGAAGAGTGTGTAAATGATACATGGCTTTTTACTTGGAACAGCATTCCTCCGAGAAGACCATCTATTTTGTCTTCCTTTGTTTCAAAAATAACAAGAAATACAGCAATCGACCGTTATCGTAAAAGAAATGCTCAGAAACGGATGGATTCACATATGGAAGATATTGCTGGGGAAGTGGAAAAAATCGGAAGTGCAATTTCTTCTGATATTGAAATCTATTTAAAAAAGAAAGAACTTGTAAAACTATTTGACCACTTTTTATCAACGCTTTCGGAACGTGACCGGGATATTTTTATTAGACGCTACTGGTATATGGATCCCATAAAAGCGATAGCAGACCGACATGCTTGTGGGGAAAGTAAGATCAAGTCAGTTTTGGCTCGCAACAGGAAAAAACTTTATCGTTTATTAAAGGAGGCTGGCTATGAGGGATAATAAAGGCTGGGATTTTTTAACAGTATTTGAGGATATAGATGAGAAATACATTTATCAGGCGGCGAAACCGTGGAAAGAAAATAAAATCGTAAGAGTCAAGCACTACATACGGGTAGCAGCGGCTTGTATCATATTAGTGGCTGCTATTGGTGGTGGTCTTACACATCAGAATGAGGTAAAAGCAGCCTGGTATAAAATGACTTCTCTTATTGGCCGGATTTTGGGAATTGAGAAGGAAACCGATGAATATGTGAAAACAATTCAAAAGACAATCGAAAAAAATGGGATTGCGGTTTCGTTAGAGGAAGTTGCAGCGGATGCAAAAAGTCTTTGGATTGCATATTCCCTGACGGATGTAAATGGCGAAAATGACATTTCCATGAGCAGTGTTCAGGCTGCTGTTAATGGAAAGTCATTAGCGTTAGAAAATCAATATTCGCTTGATAACAGCAGCGGATCAGAAAAAATAAATTCCAAATACTTTGTAGCGAAATTTAATCGAAGTAGAGCTGATCATTTCCAGAAGTTTGAAATTCAAATAGGAACTTTCCAAAATCAAAATGAGCAGGTTGAGGAAAGGGATGTATATAGTTTTTCATTCACAACAGATCCAGAAGCACTGCAGGCGGACACAAAAGAAATTGACATTCAAGAGTCTATCCCAATTGAGAAGAATCAGACGTTTTTGATTTCAGAAATGAAATATAATATTTTCGGGTGTACCATTTCTGGATCATATTCCGATATGACAAATGAAGATGAATTCTGGCTTCGCGGGAAGGATGATTTAGGAAATGAATATGTTTTTAGTCTCACTTCCTACGATAAACCGAATCTAATTTTTGAATTACAGGATTTGGGGATTTCGGATCATGCAAAACAGTTAACGCTACAGCTTTATCACTATTCAGGAACTACAGGAAAAATGGTTTCCTATGAGCAGAAAGAATCAGAAGAGGCTTACATAGAAGAAATAGGAACGGTATATGATGAAGACCAGGCACCGGAAGACCTAGCGGTTTCAGTTGGAGATGGTATTACCGTTGATTTACAAAATTAAATCGGAAATGTAGTAGGAATGGGAAGGAGCTTCCTGTATACTTTAAAGAGTAAAAGGAATTGACCAAAAAGAATACCTCAAGTAAATTTAGATTATTACTGACCGGCCAGTTAGTAAAAATCTAAAGTACAAGAGGTATCTGAAATGAATGTTAAAACAAATAAGACAAAAAAGCAAGCAAATGTAGAAAATCAGGCAGTTAATCTTTTATCAAAAGAAGAACTCTGCAAGCGGATTGAAGGTGTTGAAAAAGAATTAAAATCGTATACCTGGAGAGAACTGGAAACAAACGGTAAATTTGCAAAAAATGATAAACTTTCCTTTATCACGGATGACATGCTTATAGTTGGATGCGATATAGGCAGTGAAACTCATTATATAAGAGCAATCGACATCCGAGGAAGGAAATTAAGCAGAAAAGCATTTGAATTCAGTAACACAGCAGAAGGCTTTGAAGCAGCTAAAGCATGGATGCTGGAGCTTGCAGTACAGAATAGAAAAAGCCAGATTGTCTTGGGGCTTGAACCGACTGGCCACTACTGGTTTACACTGGCTGCATGGCTGATCACGGCTGGAATCAGCGTTGTCCAGGTGAATCCATATGCTGTAAAACAGAGCAAGGAAATCGAAGACAACAGCCAGCTCAAGGATGACAGAAAGGATCCTAAACTGATTGCGAATCTTGTAAAAGATGGGAATTACGGAATGCCTTATCTCCCGGAAGAAATCTATGCAGACATGAGACGACTTTCGATGTTCAGGGATCAGCTTACAGAAGACCGTATTAGAAATATTAATCGTCTTCACAGGGAGCTTAAAATCTATTTTCCAGAATACATGGACGCATTTGGAAAAATCGATGGTGCATTCGCATTGGAAGTAGTGAAAATGCCGTGCATTCCATCAGAGATTACAGAACTGGGGACAGAAGGTCTGAGGAACATCTGGCATGAAGCGAAGCTAAGAGGACGCGGCTATAGCAGAACCAGTGAAATCGTGGAGTATGCAGAAAAAAACGTAGGACTGAAAGATGGATCCAGTGTCGGTCGTGAGACAGTGAAGTGGTTTGCGAAAGAAATCATGAAACTGGATGAACAGCTTGCCTGGATAGAGAATACCCTGCATAAAAAATGCATGGAAATACCTTATACAGAAAATATCCTGGAGATCAAAGGCGTGGGTGAAAATATTTTAGCCGGAATTGTGGCAGAAATGGGAGACATCAGCAGATTTGATGATGTAAAAGAGATCCAGAAATTAAGCTGAATGAGTCTTGTAGCAGGCAGTTCAGGTAAGCACAAAGGGCAGACAAAGATCAGTCACAGGGGACGCAAGCGGCTCCGGTACTGGCTGTTCCAGGCGGCAAGATCAGCAGTTTCCCATGCCGAAGAATTTAAAGAATTGCATGTATATTACACAACACGGGCTGACAACCCGCTGAAAAAGATGCAGTCCCTGATAGTGATAGCCTGCAAGATATTAAGAGTAATATACACCATCCTGAAGACAGGAAGAGACTATGATCCGCAAAAAATGTTAAAGGACATCAAACGGCCAAAAGCTGCATTAGCCGCAAAAGCAGCATAAAGAGCAAAACAGTCAATGCTTCCAGAACTCTGTCGAGGCTGTAATAATCCGAATTGGAGACTGGACAGGGTTCTGGAATAGAAACCCGTAAACGATGAGGTCTGAAACGGACCACATCAGTCAAAAGACTAACAGGAATCTGTAATGGTATAGCGTCCACTGAGTAAATCAGTACCATAATAGATGAATGCAGGTCAGTAACAATCGAACAGAAAAAAACAAGAGCTGTAGCCGGCATCGGTGTTTACCATGGGGCATGGATCCTGTTTAGGAGCTTGGCTGGCACTCAGTGTATGGTAGATGGGACGAAGGAAGTTGGGACATGATCCCTTTAGACACGGAAGGTTCATCATCATAGTTGATCAGAGGGAAAATAGCCTTTATAAAGCAAACAAAAGGGATGCTTTTAAAACTATATCCATTTATCAGCTATTCGGTACATGATACTACGATATCCATCACTCCCGGCTCTGTTTTTGAGGTAAATAAAAATCGTCAAAGCTTATAAAATCAATAAATTTAGGCTTGACAGAATAGGAAGGTTTGAAGAAAAATATGGACTGGCATTTACTCTCTTATCAGATCCGAAACATAAAGTGATTGAAGCATATGATGTCCGGAAAGAAAAATTATGTAAAAGTTTCTATAAGAATAGTAAGGACAAATTGCAGGAATGAAAAAGGAATGAAAATTTTATGCTACGATATTTATTAGTATGGATAATTCTGGAAATATCTGCTATAATTATTATGGGATAATTCCAAATTATCCTTTATTTTAGAATACAGAACAACGGAGATTGGACTATGACTTGGGAAGAACAACTGCAAAACTGTGTAACAAACGATACATCTGCCAGTGGAAGAATACTCCATTTAACGCCATATATGGATGAATTAATAAAAAGCACACATAGCATGGCTCTTCAAAAACAGTTTATCCCCCCCACAGCGGAGTGTAATTTTCAGTTTGCAGACGATTATCTCTGTGAAGATAAATACACTCCTGTTCCGAATCTTATTCATAGATACAAAAATAAGGCCGTTATAATAGCAACCAATCAATGTGCATGTTATTGCCAATTTTGTACGAGACAGCGCCTTACCCGTAGTGGAGAAATCAGTCTTGATAATTTTGGGAAAATACTGGCTTATATAAAAGAACACTCTGAAATAGAGGATATTCTGGTAACAGGTGGGGATCCTTTAATTTTAAATACCAGCAAAATTGTTGCTATATTACAGGAATTAGAAAAAATAGACAGCATAAAAATTATGAGAATTGGAACCAGAATTCCAATCACGCTTCCTCAAAGAATAAATACTGAACTAATTCAGGCTCTAAAAATGTTTAATCATCTGTATATAAATATACATATAAATCATCCGGATGAATTAACGTCGGAAAGCAGAGATGCCATCTTGGCGCTGGCAAATAATGGGATTCCGCTTGGAAGTCAGTCGGTCTTATTAAAAGGCATTAATGATGACTATGATATTTTAAAAAAATTATTTCAACAACTAATTCAAATAAAAGTAAAGCCTTATTATCTGTATCAATGTGACAAGGTGAAAGGCTGTGAAGATTATATCGTTGATATTCAAAAAGGTATTGATATCATTAATAAATTATGTAATCAAATCAGCGGTTTCGCTATCCCCAAATTTGTTGTGGACACACCAGAAATGGGGAAGATGATACTGGCACCCTGTTCGATGAGTGGAACTGATGAAGATATCTTTTATTTTTCAAATAGCAACGGACAGTGTTCTTACAAAAATGTAAAATAAACTACAGTACAGTAGCAGGAGATTAATATGAAAAAAAAATTATGTGTCGGAATTGCATACGATGTAAAAGAGGATTATAGCATTTCTGCAGAAGGTTTTTCTCACTGTGATTTTAGTATGCTATTTGAAATTAAGATGATAAAAGAACTCCTTGAGGAACGTGGACATGTTGTATATCTATTAGGAAACTATCAAAAAATTAATAAAATGTTTATGGATGGAACGTTTCCGGAAGTTGATATTGTTATGAATACTGCTGAAGGTATTCTCAGCAGAAACAGAGAAGGATGGTTGCCATCTCTGTTTGAAATAAATGATATCCCTTATTCGGGTTCAGACGCCTATGCCTTAAATCTGACTTTGAATAAATTACATACGAAAATCATAGCGGAATATCTTAAAATTCCAACACCTACGTACTGTAAGATTGATTGTATGGATGATGTCCAAATGGCTATCAAATCAGTAAAGGGACCTTGGATATTAAAACCCAATTATGAGGGGAGTAGTTCTGGTGTTATGCTTGCAAATTCAGAAGAGCAATTAAAACAAGTTTTTTTGAAATTGAGTGCGGAATATCAGCAAACGTTGTTATGTGAGAACTATATTGACGGGCGAGAATTTACGGTTGCACTTTTATATAACGGCGAAAAAACGAAATCTCTTGGGACAGTTGAAATTATCCGAAAAGGAAAGAAAAATATAGGAATTTTCAGTGCAGAAGATAAATATTCCGATACCTGTACTAAAATTCCCGCTATTTTACATGAAGATATTATTAACAGTATGGAAGAGGATGCCAAAAAGCTTCACCAGTTCTTAGAATGCCATGATTATAGCAGAATCGATTACAGGGTGGATTCGGATGGAAAGTATTATCTGTTAGAAATCACACCACTGCCAAATGTAGATTTTGAAAGTGGATTTGCCAAATGTTGTGAATATAGTAAATATAATCTTGGGAAAATATTAGAAGAAATACTTTACAATGCTTTACTGCGTTACAAAAACAGACAGGGGATTAAACTCCCCTAATCTGTCTTAAACGCTTTCATAAAAGCGGAGCGTTGTAAAATAAAAACCATTTTCTATGCATTTTTTGTATACTTTTTTAGGTGCGCTTCCAGCTGTGTTACGTGTTTTTAGTCCCATCGCTTTCTTTGCTTTGTACGTTAGCACTTTATATACATACCTAAAGCGTGGTTCTATATATTCCAGATTTGAACATGTTTTGAGTTTTTCCAAGCATTTTTCATATTCTTTAATATGAAAATAGTAAAATGCCCAGTTCAAATTGTGATATATCGCATATACTGGAATGTGCTGTGCTTCCTGTACCTTAATTAATTGATCGATTCGATTTAGTTGCTTTAATGCCTCATCATGCGTCCCCAAAACATTCATACAATTAAGAATGTTTGTTCGAATAGTAATTTCAGAATAAGGTTCCATTTCATATTGTAACGCTTGTTCAAAAATAGTAAGGGCAGATATAAAATCATTATCCAATACCATTTTTAATATTCCTTTTGTATTCAGCGGACAATGAACGGCAATACTTCCAAAAGAATCAAATAATTCGATGGATTCGTTAATCGGCTCAGAAATGTTCGCTAACTCATCTATATACAAGTAGTCTGTGGCAATGTTGTGAAGAACTTCTGCCAGATATCTTGTAGACTTTTGCTTTCTAAAAAATGCTTCTGCCGTTTTTTCCATGTTAATTGCGATTTCTTCTCCAAAAACCATGCTCGCCATGCGAAGCAGAACATAATATTCCTGCTCATACTGATTTTTTTTGTAATAATCTAATGCGGTTGCATAATATTTTTCTTGACTTTTTATATCTCCAGTTGAATCGCAAGTAGATGCTAATAACGATAATACTTTTATATACCAATGATTGCAGATACTATTTTTTTCAAAATGTTCTTTCAAGTGATTTAGTTTTGCGACTGCCTCTTTTACCTTACCATTCATATATAGACAATAAGACATCTGGTAAAGGACTTCTACTACAGTGTCTGATAATTGGTCTGTATCCAGATAACTCAGGCATTCTTCATAGATTTGATAAGCTTTAAGGAAATCACCCATATTTCTATAGCAGTCTGCTTCTGCTTTAAAAACATCATATTCTAAGGAATCTAAATGCAAACGATCCAAATCGACATATTCCAACATATACTTCGTATCATGAACTGCTGCTAATTCATGTATATAATCAGATATTCGCTCATATTTTGCAATTAACTCAATATAAAACATAATCGCAGCGTTATAATTTTGTGCATACTTATAATGTTTTGCAATCGGATACAATGCCGCAATTTCTTGTTCTACTGTTTTTGTCCTTTTACGCTGCTGCTCCTTTTTCAATAATTTTTTATAATAATTCGCCAAAATCTCATGCCACTCTTTTTGCTGTTCTGGTGATACACTATTTTTTATTAACTGATATACATCATTGGTTTCAAAAGAATAAGTTTTATCGTCTGGGCGAACAATTAATTGAGATATCTTTTCGATTTTCTGTAGCATATCATCCGCATTAATAATCTGAAATGGTTTTGAAAGCAATTCCGCATTAAAAACATTTCCGATAATGGATGATTTTGAAAGTACTTCTTTTAATGTATCATCAAGTTTGTCATAACGCTGAAGAATAAATTCTTTTAAAACATCTGCCAAGATACCGGAAGGCAATTTGTCACATATGCATTTTCCATTTTCGCATCGTATATAATGTTCCCCTTTTAAATAGTTAATTGCTATATTTAAATACATTATATTTCCGAATGAAGAATTCAAAATATATGCAAGATTTTCATTTGATATTGTAATATCGCCTAAGACATTAAAAAAATAAGTTTTTAAATCATCTACAGAAAGTTTATCAAAACATATAAAGTCTGTATGATTAGGAGGTAATTTATAAAACGGAACAAGGACATTCGTATTTTCCTCAATGTCTAACTCGAATATCATAAACGTTTGGTAATGCAAAAAGCGATTTAATAATGCTTCCGTTGTTTCGGAAAGAAATTTGGCAGTCTGAGAATCTAGATCATAAAATCGTTCAACATAAATAATCAACGGTTCTTTTTTACATATGGTCAAAAATTCTTTTCTAATCTGATCTTCAAAACATAAATCCGAATTATGCGACAGATACTTTGTATCTAATTCAAGTGCTGACATAACTGGTTCTAATTGAAATCGATTTTCAGCATTAGGAGATACCCTTATAACCTTTTTCTTTTCATGCAGGAAGCGTTGAATACAGCTTCGCTTTCCTAATCCTTTTTCTCCATAAACAATAATCGCATGTGACGTTGTTCGATAAGAGAAAATATTGTCCATGATTTTCCGTTTGTCTTCATTAATTTTATCATAATGATTTATTGAGAAAGGCTCTGGCACCACGTCCTCTTTATTATTTTTTTCAATTTTTTCCCCGTTTTTCACTTTTTCGTATATCATACGCGCAATTTCCTGAGGGGTTATTTTTCTAGCATCAATGTGTCCAATACTTCCTACAATGCCAGGAACTCTCGTATCATCAAAGCGTACCGGTAAAATATACTGCTGAAAATCAGGACGTGACTCATGCATATTTCTTTCTAGGGCGGAATTGACTTCTAATCTTGTCCATATCTTTTCTACATATTCTTTTGAAATAAAAGGAACAAAATACATTGCTTTTTCAAAATAGACACTATCAAGATACTGGGTAAGATTCTTGCCCCAGAGATTAACCTGTTCATTATAGTCATAAAAATGTCCGACATTAAGACGTGTTAGTTCCTTTGACACTTTCTCAACATAATCACGTTGTTCTCCCGCAAATGAGAGCGCCACTTCGTATTCAAAATCCTGTTTTTTCATGCTGTTCCTCTTATACATCAAAAAATATTGGATAATTTGGAATTATCCAATGGTACTGGTGCGATTTGAGGAAACAGTATGACAATATAAGGTAATTAGAAAATCCTTTGAAATCGAGATAACGGATTTTTACAGAATTTTCTTCCGAAAATAAATGTGCAAACGCTTTCGTGCGACGGCATTGAAAGAAGTATTGTGTTTAGGCAGGACAATTGCTGAGAACGATTGATACTTGGAAGGAGATTGTGATCACGCTAGGAAGGATATAGTAAGTCCCAGCAGTAGGGGACAGAAGGAGCAGAGTAGAAAACTTCTGGCCTTTTACTGAAGAATTGTATGCTAATGATCTGTTTATACCAGCTTGAGCAGATTATGAGAGCTGAGTTTGCTTGCTTGAATTGGGGGAATACGTTTATCTGTTTCAGAAAAATGAAAGTAATGGTGAAGAATATTCTATTACTGTAAATGGCAGTATGATATGATGGTGGAAAACGGAGGCGTTTAGGATGAAATTGCAGGATAAACTGATACCATACTTGGAGTATTGCACTTATAGAAAAGAACTGGACAAAAAAACAGTGAAAGCATACCGGATTGACTTGAAGCAGTACTTTTCTATTGTATGTTGTGATGAACCGGATAAGGAAAAAATCGAAGAGTACATTACTGGACTGCATAAAAAATACAAGCAGAAAACTGTGAAGAGAAAAATTGCATCTGTAAAGGCATTTTATAATTATCTGGAAGAAGAGGAGCTGATAGCGCAGAATCCATTTCATAAGATAAAGGTTAAATTCAAAGAGACTACGATTCTTCCGCGGATTATACCGAGGGAAGAAATCGAGCAGCTGCTTAATTATATGTATGCGTGCTTAGGGGATGCTTCTGTTGTCGGCTACAAATATCGTTTGCGAGATGTAGCTGTTGTAGAAACGTTTTTTGCAACCGGTGCCAGGGTATATGAGATATCCAATATACGAGAAGAGAGCGTGAATCTTAATTCCGGTCTGATACGGATTATGGGGAAGGGGGGAAAAGAACGGTATGTGCAGATTAGTAATGACTCTGTTTTAATGATTCTAAGAAAGTATTATGAAGAAAACAAAAGTGAAATAAAAAAGAGTGGTTTTTTTTTCATAAACAACAGAGGCAACAGATATACAGAGCAGTCCATTCGTCTGATGTTGAAGAAGTATACTGGACAGGCAGGAATCGAACGAAACATTACGCCACATATGTTCCGACACTCATTTGCTACCTATCTAATTGAGGAAGGCGTGGATGTGAGCTGTGTTCAGCAGATATTAGGACATTCATCCATTAAAACGACACAAATTTATATTCATATAGCAGCAAAAAAACAAGCGGAGATTCTCCGGGAAATGCATCCTAGGAATAATATGAGCATTGTAGGTGCAGCATAAAATAAGAATATAACATAAAGGGCGTTTGGTTGATCGGTCAAAAAAGGGCGGTCTTTTTTGTATACCATAATATAAATTTTAAGATAGTTTTTGCCATAAGAAAGGGGAAGAATACATCATGCCGTTCGCTTCAAATTCTGTCACGAGAGGCCAGATGCTATCTGGGACGCCTATGGCGAATATCCTGATGGGGAAAAGAATGATGCGGAAGAATTTATATTTGTGCTGACCAGTTTTATAAATTTTTTGGTGAGGGTATATGTGGAATTCGAATATGCAAAGCTGAATTCAGTGGAAAGTCGGAATTCAAAATCGGTGGTTTTGTAAATTAATCGGACAAATAAGAAAATTAGCTCTCAGTGGTATTTTTCCATACTTTATTGACAAGATTGATTCGTTTGTATGATAATTTATAAAAAAGAAATTTGGCAACTTGAAGATATTGGGTGCAATCATTTGATGATGAATCTGTCATAAGGAATATGGAGGAATGCACATGAGCCTGGCATCAATCATTATATCAGCAGCAACAAAAGAGTTTGCTGGTTTTTCGGTAATCGGCTATCTGACGGAGAAAGCAGCAGATGTTGGTACGGGAAAAATTTGGACAGAATTGAAAAAGAAAATAAGTGATAAGCCTGATTCGTTTGAATGCAGGTTATATGGGGCAATTGAGAAAAGTGTTGGGGAGTATCTTTGCAAAGAAACCGGGGAAGATGTATCCGCTGCAATTTGCGAATGTATTTTTGACGTATGGTGTCTGGAAGGTTATTTAACCCCTGAACAGATTGCAAACATACTTTACCGCTATTCTGCATACGCAAAGCAGAACGATATTCTGGAGTGGTATCGTACTTTTCAGAACCAAATCATAAAAGATAATGTCTTGTATCCTATGTTTATGATGAATAATATACAGTTGAGTGGCAAACTGCAAAGGGAGCAGGATAAAAAAATAGACCAGGTATTGGCATTGTTGCAGGCTGTTATGAAAGAGAATAAAGAAACGCAGCAGAAAAAACCGGAGTATATTTCTGATCCGCCTACAGATATTGATTCATTCTATGTGGATAGAACGATGCTTGAAAACGAATTATGGACAGCCTTTATTTTAGCCGGAAAATCAGCGCTTCTATATGGGATGGGCGGAATAGGTAAAACGGAAATGGCAAAAGCTGTTCTGAAAAAAATCTATTCTTTACCTTGTGATGTTACGGGTATTTATCAGATTGCATGGGTTACTTATACGAATGGAAAGTTGAAAGATTCTCTGATTGAAGCGTTTTATGATACAAAAGGGTATACAGACAGGGACGAGGCATGGGAACATGTATATAACAGGATACAAACCCAGCGAGAGAAACTGCTGATTGTAATTGATAATGTGGAAATGATCGAACAGGATCGGGATATTGAAAGAGTGGGAGACCTGCCTTGCAGGATACTGGTAACAAGCAGAACCGAAAAGATCGGTGGGCTTTATAGATGTTCCGTAGACCATTTGCCGGAGGAAGACTGCCGGGATATCTTTTATCATTATTATGTTGGGAATCATGATAATCATTACTTGGATAAGATTCTGAGATTAATAGAATATCATACGGTAATGCTGGAACTTTTGGCTAAGACAGCTAATATGGAAGAAAAAACTCTGCAGGAGTTTTATGAGCTGCTTGTTCAAAAAGGGTTCCGCATGAGTAATGAAGAAGTCGATTCGCACCATCCATTATTGCAATCAG
The DNA here is from genome assembly GCF_040908885.1 of Ruminococcus sp. RTP21358st1_G6_RTP21358_211008. Classification (NCBI taxonomy): domain Bacteria; kingdom Bacillati; phylum Bacillota; class Clostridia; order Eubacteriales; family Oscillospiraceae; genus Ruminococcus; species Ruminococcus sp. RTP21358st1_G6_RTP21358_211008. The sequence goes on along the minus strand of NZ_JBDGDM010000038.1, from coordinate 28,379 downwards.
AAAAGAGGGTAACAGAGCAATTAAAAATCTTATTTACGATTTCAAAATGTCGTATCCAGGATAAGGACTTACTGTGCCAGCTTTCCGTCATACCGGCAATTCCATTTCAATATAAAGCCGTGAGAAACTGGATTGAGATTCAACATAAGTCACAGTTGGAATATTTGGTAAAGACAGGCTGGCTTAAAAGTGACGGAAAACTTGTTTCAACATATATCATGCATTCTGTAATTGCCTCTGCTATACGGTTTCAGAATGAGGAGTGCCTATATGAAAAATGCAGATATGTAATCCATTCCATTACAAAAGAAATGGAATGCAAAGAGCAGGAACACGGTTCAGAAAAGTCTTACCTAATCCCATTTTCTTGGTCCATTTCCGATGTACTACGGGATCATTTATGTGATGAACAGGATGCCGAGTTTCTGACGAATCTGGCATATGTTTATTATGATATAGGAAACTATGATAATGCGTATCAATTTTTTCAAAGAGCATTAGAAATTGATGAACGGGTAACTGGTCCGGATTCCATTACCGTTTCTTCGGATTACTACAATCTGGCAGATGTAAGTTATAATATGTACCAGTTTTCAAAGTCTCTTTTGTATTTGCGGAAAGCTCTGGCAATTCGGAAAAAGCATTATTCGTCTGACGATATTGGAGTTGTTGTGCTTATAAAATTATTGGCAGGAATATATGTAAAACTGAACCGGCCGGATCGCGCTGAAGCACTATATTCCTGGGCGGCAGATAAATTTGAACGGAATCCGAAAACCGATATCCTGCAGTTAAGTACACTTTATTCCGATATGGCTTCTTTTTTTAGGGAACGCGGATATCCGGGAGATTACGAGAAGGCAAAGATCTATTATCAGAAAACAGAACAAGGGATGAAACAGATCTATGGTGACAAGCCTCATCCGGAAATGGCTGCCTTTTATGATGAGTATGCGTTGCTTTATGATAATATGGGAAAATATTCAGAAGCGCTTTCTTTACTTCAAAAAGCATTAGAGATAAAACAAAAAACATTAAAGAAAGAGCATCCGGATATTGTTCAATCCTATGGAAGCATCGGACTAATCTATTATGAACTTACGGAATATGACAAGGCACTGGATTATTTAAATGAAGCTTTAGAAATTGCAGATAAAATCTGGTCAGGCCCGTTTTCGTTTAAATCGGATATTTATAATAATCTGGGACTTGTATACCGGAGTAAAGGAGACTATCAGAAAGCAGAAGAGTTGTATGGACGTGCGCTGCGTATAAGAGAAGAGATTTATACACCAGATCATCCGATGGTTCTTGCAACAAAAAATAATATTGCGCAGGTTTATGCCAGTGAAGAAAGGTATAGCGAAGCTATTTCGCTGTTTGAAACAGTTATCCGAAAATACCGTGGAAATTCTACAGAGGATTCGGTATTTCTGGCAACAATATATGATAACCTGTCAACTGCATACCGGGAAATGGAAAGATACAATGACGCTATTGATATATGCACAAAAGGCTTAAATATACGTAAAAACATTTATGGGAAGAAAAGTTTGGATTACGCAATCAGTTTGAATAACCTTGCCCTGATTTATTATGAAATGGGAGCGCTTAATGATGCGGCGGATATATTTAGTGAGGCGGTGACAATTAAAAAAGAGACTCTTCCAGAAATACACGGGCAGATCAGTATCGGCTATTTTAATTTGGGCCTTGTGTATGATAAGCTACATAGGGATAATGAAGCACTGGAAAATTATCGGGCTTCTATGGAAATAGACAATGAACTGGGAGCATATGGAGATGTTCTGCTGACAGCCGAATATGTTGCCGAAATATATGAAAGGAATGATATGCCAGAGGAAGCAGAGGCATATCGTACACTCTGCAGCGAAGATGATGAGCATTAGCCTGTTACGTCATAATAGATGATTTCAAGGGAACGATGTGCTTACGAATAAGATATTTTCACTGATCTTACTTGATTTTGGGAGGATTTTCTTTTATACTGAATTGGCAAACTGCACACGTTTTTTAAAAAAGTTGTACGGTTTAGGAATGGAGGCGAATTATTTGTGAATCAAGACCTTAGAAATGCATTTTTAAAAAAAGGCGGGATTCTTCAGACAAAGGATCTGCGTCAATTGGGATATTATTATCAGAAGATACAAGAATTGTTGGAAAAGGGTGAAATTGAGCAAATACGTCGTGGATATTATCAGTATATAGATGACGATTCTTATTCAGATATTTCAATTTTGAAAGCACTGTTTCCTGACGGTGTGCTGTGCAGGGAGAGTGCATTGGATTATTATGGATATACAGAACGAACTCCTTCAGCTTGGCATATTGCGGTTGACAGACAGACTTCAAGAAGAAGATTTCAAATTGATTACCCTATTGTAAAGCCTCATTTTGTGGTCTCTGACAAATTTTCTGTGGGAATAGAAATTGTAGAAATTGAAGGGTCAGAAATTCAGATTTATGATAGGGAACGTACGATATGTGATTGTTTGAAACACAGGAATAAGTTAAACGCGGAAGTATTTAATGGAGCGATTCAGTGTTATCTGGCGGATGGTAAAAAGAATGAGGGAAGACTTGGAAAATATGCATCTGTCTTTCATGTAGATAAAAAGGTAAGGGGGATTTTAGGAATATGGCTGTGAAAAATCGTGTAGCTTCAACATTGGCAAGATTGCGTAACCAGGCAAAAGCTGAGGGAATTGAGTATCAGGTGTGTCTTCAATTGTTTTTTCAAGAAGAATTTTTAAGAAGGCTTTCTTGTTCAAGTTAGACAATATCCAAAGTGTTATGACGGAGATTTGTGAGGTGAATACCGAGAATGAGTTTGTCCGGTTGGAGGTTGTGGAGTCAGAAAGAAAGCTACGGTATTTATTAATATGGAAAAATTAGGAAATATCTAGTATACTGTTTGATAGGATAATATGTAGTTATCCGTTATTGGTATATGTTCAATCAAAAGGGATAGGTCGTAAAAATGGGGATAAATTGGACAAAATTATATGAGCTTAGTAATGAAAATAATAAAATTTCTGGCTCAAAATTTGAAAAACTTGTATTAGATTATTTGAACCAATATTATAAGGAATATGACTGGAAAAGCACAAAATCATCATGGGATAACAATAGGGATTTCATTTCTCTTATACTGGAAAATATATGGGCAGAAGCAAAATATAAAAAAGACTGTACTGCCTTGAAAAAATCAGATATAGATCCTACAATGATGTCAGGTTTTTTGAATGGAAAGATAGAAATTATCTTTTTTCTGACTAATGGATATTTGCCGGATACTTTATTGAAGCGCATTAAACAAGCTGAAAGAATGCACTTTTTTCGTGTTATTTGTATAACAAAAGTTCAATTAGAATACTGGTTGTATCTTCATCCAGATATATATGAAACACATTTTCAAGAAAAGTTAGATTCTGCCAATCAATATCTTTCTGCCGCACTTATTACGGAAATAGAGATTTTGGACTTAGTTAATAGTAATAATAATTTGCTTGCACTGAAGCAAGAGTTATATGCACAACATTTTTATGCTTTCGTTGTAACAATAGAAGCAAATATATCCGCTGAAATCGCAATTTTGGATGATACCTATCCTTTTTCCTTTATAAATTCCCCTGGATATGAAAATTATGAGTGTATACGGATTAAACCAGGCATTCAGCAGTTTAAATTTCTGGTTTATACCAAAAACTGTTATGATGGTGCTGTAGAGTTGAGATATAAAATGAATGATGAAATGCCATTGTCTTATGCCTTTACTCTAAACATTTGCTCGGATAATGAAGTTAAATTGATGTATTCACAGCAATTAGTATATAAAGAAAGAATAATCAGGATATTATCGGACAAAAACCCAAATGAGCGTTTATTAATTCTAGGTGGAGACTCTGGATTTGGAAAAACATTTTTATTAAGAGATGTTATGAGGCATTTTTATGCAACAAGGCAAATTATGTATTTCAATTTTTATCCTCAAGGAGATTACCGAAATGCTATTGAGATGTGCAGGTTGATAATCTACATTAATTTCGGAGAGGTTGTAAATTATTTCAAAAAAGAAACATCTACAGACACAAAAGATTATTATAAGGGGTTATTAAAAGAAAGGCTTGATCCGAAAAATGGAGATTTGAATCTAATATTAGAGATAATAGACGGATGTTATGATGAAATTCACGCACAAAATGTCAAGAGAAATATAATGTCTAACCGTCAATTTATTAATAAGGTAATTTTGCACCGAACAGACTCAGTGGCACATCTGGCATTGTTAGACAATACAGAGCGATTGTGTACCCCTGAGTATGATGCTGTCAAGAGTATTATTGAACATTCTATACGTTTTAATAGCACTCGCTTTTTGATTAGTTCTAAAGGGAGGGAAAATGACTGTGATTTTTATTTGAGCGGATTAACATCTGGTGATATAAAAAATAGTCTCTCAAATAATTTCACCAATTGGACGTCTTCTTTTATCGATGTGATTTATAAAGAAATGCCTTGTTGTCCAGCATCATTTATAGATGTTGTAGAAGTCTTGAAGTATTATCTGGATCAGGAAGATAATATAGACGTAATTGCGAAATATATTCATCTTTCTGACAATGCTGGGAATATCACTTTGTACAAATCAAATTTTACATTTGACAAACGATATTTGGAAACACTGTCTTTTATCTATCTGTTTGAAAATGGTGTACCGAGGGAGATTCTATATGACATAGGTGTACTTGAAGAACAGCTTGACAATTTAAAAAAAGCACAATACATAAAATACAGTGCCGGAAATGTGAAAGCGTATAGTAAATTATATAGAAATGCATTTCTTAAAGAAAATTTGCATATATGTACTGACTATATAGTTTGTTGCCTTAATAAAATTGTAGACAATGCAACTAATTACGAAAATTTGATTTTTCTTCCCGAAATTTATACAAAATATATTGAAGTCACCCCAAAAAGTGTAATAAATATTTCAACAGATCTGCTGGAACATATGCGAACATGTAGTTACGTTTGTGATTATAGAAACATGTATAATTATGGGAAAATTGCATACTATTTTTTGAATCAAAAAGAAGCAGTAGAATGGTCGGAATCAGATTATATGATATTATTTTACTATGGGATTTCTTTACTTCATTGTGACCGAAAGCGTGGCGCTATCGAAATTTTTCGGAAAATAAAAAATAGTACACCTATTGGTTCTAATGTAAATTCTATGGCTAGTTGCGAATTGTACAATAATTTGTATAGTCTATTTCAAATTGATCAATTAGAAGGTGAAATACTTATCACTTTAACAGAATTGGAAAGGAAAATTAACTGTCTAAAGGATGAAACTGATTATTTAGCATTGGATATTCGAATTGCGTATTCTACTTGCATGAATCGCTATATGATGATTTTGTTCATGCAAGATAGGATTTTGGATGCTACTGGTATCTTCGAGAGATATATTAAATATAATAATAACATTCCTATTTCTTTGTATTCATATAAGTATAATTCCATGATAGGAGAATGGCTCTTAGATTACGCACGGGGTATTTCCTATGTATGTCCGTTATGTGCGGAAATCTATTATAAAAGAAGCATTAAATTATTAGAGAACGGTAAAAATGAAAAACGGTATATTTTAGCAAAAATGGATTTTGCTTTCCTGCAGTGCGTGTATTTCGAAAAGTTTGATGAAATAGAAACAATCCATAACTTAACAATTGATTTGCAAAGAGAAAATTATATCAATGAATATTTTCGTGGATTCTTACGTGAAAACTTATGCAAATTAGTACAATATTTTAAAAATCCAGGTATCGCAAATTCAAAAGGAATTAAAGCAATTGCACAAAAAATGAAGGAAGAAGCTTTAAGTATCGAACTGGATTCTATGCTATATATTAGCGGACGTCTTGCTTATCAAACAGGGATGTATTTTTCTGCTCTTGACACAATTATTCAAGATTTTGTTGAGGCAAAAAAATATTTAGAACGGAATCTTAATATGGTTTCCAAGGCTGGTGGCTCATTTACAAACATAGCTTTACATAATTTGAGATATTATAAACAAATCCAAAATATCGAGTGGGGAAATATGGAAGGGGGTTACTCTCCCCACTCATTTATTTTAGATCCGCGGATATGGTGACAAAAGGACTTCAAGCTTCTTTTTAGAAATAGTCTCTTTTTTGTCCCAGTAATCCGCTCCATTTGTTGCTTTTTTGATCAATGTATTTGTATAGCCAGAATCAAGAATACAGTTTTTCATTGCATTCGCCAACGCATATTCAGAGGGTTCGACGATTTCTCCAAATAATCCGTTTTTTAAAACCTCACGTGTTCCAGGCGTATCACAGGCAATTACCGGTATATGCATACAAAGTGCTTCCTGCACGGAAACTCCGAAAGCTTCTGTATATGACGGACTTACATAACAAATGCAATTTTTAAAGTATGGAAAAGGATTTGGAACCGCAGGAACCAGGTGTACTTCATCTATTAAATTATACATCATAATCATTTCCTTTAAATCGTGTTCTAATTCTCCTTTTCCTATAATGATTATTTTGAACAGCATATTACAATCTTTTAGCAATCTTGCAGCTTTTATAAGCCTGTCCAACCCCTTTTGCGGAGAATACCTTGAAAGCACAAGAAAATACGAATCCTGCATTTGTTGCTGATGTTGTTGAGCACATTCATTACAAAATGCTGAATGTATCAAAGGATAAATAACTTCTTTGTTTTTGAAATTATTTTTTAAAGTTTTATCAAATGCATTTTGAACAGATTTCGAGCAGAAAACAATATTATTAAATTGGCTGTATGCATTTAATTCTTCTTCATCATTATCATATGCATTTGCAGAAAAATGATATTCTTGAAAATTAGAATGAACCCATGCAATTTTTTTCGATTTTTTATTTTTACTGGTACTAATAATTTTGGTGGCATAACTCTCTTGAAATGCAATCTCTACGTCATATGTATCATGTATTACGGAATAATATACTTCCTGTGGTTCGTTTTTCATAAATTGCTTATAATCATTTGTTTTATAAGGAAAAATACTGAATAACTCAATTTGATTGCTAGTATATCCTAGATCAAACTCAAAATCCATCTGCATTCTATAATTGTATAATAAATACAAATCAATCTTATAGCCAAGAGATATAAAAACAGGCAAAAAGCGCAACAGCATTTTTTCTGCTCCACCAATATCAAGATGTTTTGTAATGATTAACATTTTCTTTGGCATTTAAATATTTTGAATCAATGTATTCAAGCGAAGTAGATTCCCGTTCAAATCTAATACTAAGTCTGTCGGATTATTACGATTGCGGATCCAATTATCATTGGACGCGATTTGTGAAAAAGAATCACATAGAAATAAATATGGACCCGGATAATGCAAGGAAGTAAACGAAATACAGTCATATAAATTGATCTTTTCGTCAAATCGTTCCTCCAAAACTATTACTTGTTCATAATTGATTCTTAATTCCTCCAATATTCTTCTCCAAGCTGTTGAACTGCTTAAATTATAAACGATATATTCAACAAAATCCATATTAAAATTTATTTGCTGAGACAAATATTTTTCCAAATCATTGATAATATGGCTATGCCATTGCTGATAAAAGTATGCTCTTTGTCTACTGATATCAAAAGCCGTCTTTTGGCGTGCAACACCAGAACAATGATATGCAATTGCTTCAGCACAATACATACAAATATAACCGTGAAGAGACATTTTTAGTGTTAGTTCCATTCCTTCGTGAGAATTAAAATACGTCTCATTAAACCCACCCAGTTGCCAAAAAACTTTCTTTTTTACTGCACACAACGCCATTGTTAATGCTTGTCGAGATGCTGATTGTTTAATAATCTTATCCGTTGACTTTCTCATAGAAAAAAGGTGTCCGCTCTTAAATTCCGAAAACACATGTCCAGTACTTTGAACCAAACCACTTTGCGGGTATAGAAGTAATGGTTGTACAGCCGCGATTTTTTCATCACTGTTTAGTGCGCAAATCATTTTATTGATGCAATCATTATTCGGAAACACATCTGTATTAATAAAAACCAATGTTTCTGATGTGGCTACATTTACTGCCAAATTATTTACTTTTGCGAATCCTAATTTTTCCTTCAGCTTTATTAAACGAATTCTCAAGTCTATTTGAGCCAGTGAGTTAAGATAATCCATTGTGGCAGTACTGTCACAACCGTCACATGCGATAATTATTTCATCATCCGGTTTTACTGAAGGTAACAAAAACCCAAAGAAATTACTCATGAGTGCATATGTATTATTCATTGCAATGATATAACTAATCATATATATTCTCCTCCAACCAGCGGATAACTACATATTATCCCATTATCCATGTCAGCTAAGGCATTAGCGAGAGTAGTGCGGCTGCTCGTATACGGGACTTTACTTGAAGGTTATGTTTATAACAAAAGTTCTTTGGGGTTAGCAGCAAAATATGGTATACTTAATGAAAAATAATAGGGAAGAGTGCTGTGGCAATTTATACTTCAGGCATGATGATATGGTATGTACTCTTCTTCCGATACATAAGATGGGAGAGCTATACGCATGAGGATTATTACACAAGCGATTAGAGTGATTGACTATGAAAATAACAAAGTACTGCCGAGAGATATTATGCCTAAATTCGGTGAGTATATAGAGCAGTTGATTAGTTATATAAACGGTAATACTTCAATACGGGAATATAAAACACAATCCGTTGGAGGGGAAGTCATTAGTAGTATTCTGGAAATCGTTGAGAACAGATCGAACGAAGAAATAATCCTGCAGAGAATAGATATGATGGCGGAACGATTGCTGCGTAAGGAGAGAGAAGCACAGGAGCAGGTAGCAAGCATGGATATTAAGGTACAGAAGGGGAGTCTGATACTTTCATTAATTGAACATGATGAAAATTTATTGTTCCTGCTAGCAAAAGTTGAGCATACAGATTTTTTCGATGATACGGATTATAGCATTAAATCAGGATTTTCAAAAGATACGAAAAAGATATGGAAAACATGCTTATTTGAAATTTATGATGTAAGAGCGGAACAGTTTTGTGCAAAAATATACTCTAATACAGTTGCGAAATACTGGTGGCATGACTTTTTGGAATTAGAAGAACTTCAAAGCGATGAATGCAATACAAAAAGAGCGTTTAAAGCAATAGAAAATACATTAAACAGAAATCTAAAAAAAGTGGCACCGTATGATCATATGGTGATTCAGAATGCGATATATTTATATTTTAGCAGTACTGAGCAGTTTGACTTTTCTGAAATGTTAGAGAGGAATGTAAAGAACTATACGCCTAATGATATGACTGTTGAAAAGAAAGAGGAGCTCTTGCAGAAACTGCAGAAATTACCGGAAGAGCAGCACTTTGACCAGCAGTTCCACCCTTCTCTTTCAGTAATCAAACGTAAGATGAAAAAAACATATGATGTGTATAGCGGAATTCAGATTAAAGTAACCAGTGCAGTTGAGGATTTAGGAGATGTTATCGAAGCATATCAGGCAAATGACGGAAAAAGATATCTTAAAATTCGTATAGATAATGATGTGACATTTCGGACTTTTGAAAGGAAAGCAGAGAGTTAGGGGGAGAAATTTTGTTAGACCATATTATGGATAAGATAACTGATCTGACTGAGGAAGAGCGCCGAAAAATTTATACTGCCCGGTTTACATTTCAATCGAAGCAGGCAGTGAGTTATTCGGAATTGGCGGATATTATGCGGAAGATCCCATTGAGAGATGAAATCAGAATCTTTTTGGAATCCGAGAATGAAGATACTTTTATGATGAACAGAAATTCTACAGAAGCAGAGTATCGGGAGTTTATGGGAGAAATTTTGGAAGATGAAGTTATTTCGGCGAAGATTGAGATAAACAAAACTTTATCGGCAGGATATTTTTCTATTTACCGATTTCACAAATTTGCTGAAGATATTGTCAGATTACCAATGGATGAAGTACTGAAAATATTTGCTATGTTGTTGGATGAGGCGGAAAATAGTATAGTATTTGAAATGTTTGACAATGCAAACGCCTTTTATACCAAAACAATGTATTTCCTTCCTACAGGGAACAATGAAACGTCATGTTCCTTTGACAGAAAGCAGAGATTGTCAGAATGCAGGGACACATCTTATCTTTATAATCAGGATGTGTACGCGCTTCTTCCAGATGATTTTAAAATAGAAGTAGGATACGAGGGAAATCCGTTTAAAGAACTGTTTTTTAGACTGGAAACAGTTTTAGCAGCCAGTATGGTGGCATCAAATGCAATGTTGCAGGAGGGGCAGATAAAACTTCAAATTGTAGGGCAGCGTTCCATAGATTATGCTTTTAAGATAGACGATGTAGAAGGGAACCGGGTGTTGTACAAAATATATGATTGGATATATTCAGGTGGGAGTTCCATTGACAAGGCAATTATTGCCCGGAATATCATCTGTCTGCATTGTAAATACGAGCCGCTGTTAAAGGTGGATACAAAAATCCTTGCTTCTATTCAATCTAATTATAATCTGTACTTAAAAGATAATGTGACGCAGTATCTTGAAATGAGAAATAAAGTAGCGGAGTTTATCAGTGATATTATGTCCAGAACCGGGGAATATGCAACGGATCTGCTTGATAAATTCAAGACCAATATCATAGCAGTGTTTGGATTTTTGTTTTCCGTGATTCTTGCGAACATCGTATCAGATCAACCGCTGGATAATATTTTTACAAGGGATATTACAATTATTTTGGAATTGGTGCTGGTGGGATCAGTAGGATATCTTCTTATTTGCTACAAGCAGTCAAAATTTCAGATGGAGAAAGTTTACGATAGTTATGAGAAATTAAAAAAATCTTATGAAGGGATATTGACCGAGGATGATGTCCGGGAGTGCTTTCAGGATGACAGTCTGCTCAATGACATGAAGCAAACTGTAAGCAAAGCAGAGAAAAAATATTTGTTTTTGTGGATTGCTTTTCTTTTAATATTCTTTGTAATCATTGAAAAGATTAGTGAGGCTCCGATCGTGTTTCCGATTGTAAAAGAAGTGGCAGGAAAATGGCGGGTGATTCATTAATATGGAAAAAGATGTATTGGTACAAAAGGAAAGAGGTTTTATAGAAAAGTTCATGGTCCCTCAGATGTACGATCTGTTTCGGTTTGGCGGCAGTTCTGTGAAGGATGATGAGATGGGCATGCAAAGAATGCTGCAGAACTTTTCTGGCCTTTTTACGGAAGAACAGCTACGCAAAAACATGGAAAAGTACAACCTGCAGAAGATGTTCGGGGTGGTAAAGGAATATTTCAAAAAGGAATATGGATATGCGGGTGATTCTATCATACTGAGCAATAATTATCAGCATACTATTAATAGTTACATATATAATGACAGGGAAAATCCGGCATTTATCCATATTGATGAACTGTTTGAATCTACGGTGATTGCATTTCTCCTATCTATGTTTAAGTGGTCGAAAGATTTTGGAAACCTGGAGATTTACAGTGAGTGCTTCAAATATGTTTTATTTCTGATGAATGATGTATGTATTTTCGGAAAGATGCAGGGAACCGATTCGAATGATGTGCTTCTGGGACTGGTATCCGGAGATATACAAATTTTACAACTCGCAGAGGATTGTTACTGGACGATTGTGGTTTTCAGTCTGGCGCATGAAGTTGCCCATGCATATCTGGCATATACGGGTAGACAATATTCCAAACAGCATCCGGAAAAGGAAGAATACAACGCCGACATGATGGCATATCATATTGTCCTGAAAATCATTATGGAGAAAGAGGGTGAAGAACAGATTTTAGAAAAGTACACTTATCTAGCGCCCATGATGTATATGGATTTCTTTGACCTGTACTATTATACAGACCGGGTACTGTACAAATCAAGGCTTTCCGATCCACAGCATCCCTGGCCGGTTGATAGAAAAAACCGGTTGTTTGCAGTTGTGAATAAAGATGAATATGACTTTGATACAGTGGATGGAAATCACTTATATAGCGGGTTCCTTGATGTTTATGATGAATATAAAGACCAGGTTTTATTGAAAATGGAACGTGGAAAATTGGATAAGATCCTCCATACGGAGAGAAGAAATAGAATGCGGTGTGTAAAAGTATGACAAGGCAGGATGCGATAGAGTATGATAACTGGTTAAAAAGCGGGCTGATGCAGGAAGCAGAAGTTCTTGGGCTTGGTGAAAAGGCAGGGAGTGACCTTGCAGATAGGTACATCACAGTAATCCCGGATGACGAGAGGAAAGGAATGGTTTTTCTGGGAGAGGAAGCAGCCTCCTATAAACTGGGAAATGTACGACTGGATCTCAAAAAAGCAATCGTTGCAGCTCTGGAGTTGGCAGCATCGGTTAGTCTGCCGGAAAGCTTCTTCAATTATTTGCAATTATTGATTGTTGGGGCATTTTTTATCCAGAAATCTACGAAACAGGAGATTGGAAAAAACGAAGCTTATATATTGTATTTCCTTCATCAGAAAAATTGCTATGAAAGAGGAATTGATGAGGAAGATTTTCAGGATGAGTTTAAAATTTGGTGTGAAGAAAAAATGGAAAGCTGCCCGGATGGAGTGAAATGTAAAAAGGCGCTGAGAACACTGCGTAAGTACAAGGTAATTGATATAGAAGATGGAAAAATTTATTTAAGAGAGCGTGTAATAGGATATGTTGAGTGAAAGTAAATTTGAATCTTTGATTCCAACAAAAAAGTAATCTTTGCCTTTGTGTAGGGTAAAACCGTGTTCCGGGCAATCCTGCGGTTGACGAAAAAAAGCGATCAGAATCCAGAAAGTGAGAGCGGGCAAGAGGTAGAGTTTGTTGATATGTTAAAAGAGCAGGAAAAAGAAACGCCGGATGTGGGAGAAACTGAATAACTGGTCTTGTTTTTGAAACATTCATATTATGCCGGGATACCTGCAGGACAGCTTAGCATGGTTATGGAAAACGTTATCCATTTGGCGGAGAAAAAAGCAGAGAAAATCGGGGCGGAAACTGTAGTTAGCACAAGTTATAGGGAGTACGTTCAGGAAAGAGAGGATTATGCAAAAGCAAACTTTTATCTGTATATCTCAAAATCCAAGAATGGACTGATGCAGTTGGAACTGATGGAAATTTAGTAAATAATACGCTGTCTTATATTAAGTTCGGTAATGGCATTGATTCAGTGGATGAGATTGTAAAAACAGAAAGTGTGAAACAAAAGCTCGTCTATGCGACAGTTACTTATACCAATAAGTCAGATGAAGAAATTAACCATATGCTTTATATTGGTACATTGCTGTTGATGGACCATGAAGATGGATCATATCAAATTTACGATCCGACAGAACAGTCCGGAGATGACTACGACCGTGTTATATGGGATGGTGTTGCACGTACAGCTGAAATGACATACAACAGTATATCAGAGGATTATGGAAATGGAGGAAACTATATTTCTTCATTAAAACCTGGTGAGAGTATACAGGTGAATATGGCATGGATCGTAAATGAGAATGACTTGAATAATATGTATCTGAGTCTTAATGGTGATGGAGCTACATATGAGTTTTCAGATTCAATGTTAAAAACAGGATTGGTGGACATATATCAGTAATGAAAATCTTATTATAGAGAAGAGGCTGTCCGTAGTGGGCAGCTTCTTTTAGACATATTCAATCACCCAGCTACATTTTGCAATTCCTCTTTTCCACAGAAAATGTCCTGCGTATTCATATAATTAGCTTAAATAATTCGCATTTTCTTTCTTGTAATCATTCAGCTGGCCATATATAATAAATGCCAAATTGATTTGCTGGAGGAAACTATAATGCTCGAATATATCTCTGCTCCAGAAGCGGCGAAAAAGTGGGGGTATCTCTGAGCGGCAAGTACAGAAGTTGTGCGAAGAAAACCGCATATCTGGCGCAGCAAGACTCAGCCGTATGTGGCTGATACCAAAGGACGCAGAAAAGCACGTTGATGGGCAACTGAAAATTAGCAAATCTACGGATATGTAACATTTCACGGACATTTGCCTGTTATACTGTAGATACAAAGGAAGTGAGGATATGAAGCAAATTTTGATTGTTGAGGATGACAGCTTTTTGAATAAGATGCTGTCCTATAATCTGACAGCAGACGGTTACGGCGTGACTTCTGCCCTGAATTTCAGAACCGCTGCTGAAGCTGTTCGTCAGCGGGAATTTGATTTGATACTGCTGGATGTCAATCTCCCCGATGGCAGCGGCTTTGAACTGTGCAAACTCGTAAAGCCTAACTGCCCGGATGCAATTGTGATTTTTTTGACTGCCAACGATCAAGAGAGCGACCAAATACGAGGATATGAAGTTGGTGCAGTAGATTATATTACAAAACCTTTTTTGGTAGGAACCTTGCAGAGGAAAATCAAAGCGATGTTTTCGTTGTTGGAACATCATAAGTCTGCAAAGGAAGTTTACGACGATGGGCGGCTATTCTTGGATTTCTCAGAGCATTCCGCTTCACTAAACGGCATCTCACTAACCCTGTCAGCAATGGAATTTAAGATGCTGAATCTGTTCCGCAGAAACCCAAAACAGGTATTGACGCGCAGACAGTTATTAGAAAAACTATGGGATATTGACGAGCGTTTTGTAGACGAACACACGCTGACAACTTCTGTGAGCAGAATCCGCAGCAAGATAGAATCCGATGGCGGTGCGCCCTACATCAAGACAATCTATGGTTTGGGGTATCAATGGACAGGAGGCGAAGCAAAGTGAAGTTGCAAGGTCTTTCAGTAAAGCGGTTATTTTTTTATGTGATAATAGGACTTATCCTCTCCATGACCGTGGCCGCTGCCATTTTATATTATATAACAGAGCAAGCTGCGGTGTTAGCTGTCGGTGCTGTGCTGATTTTGTGCGCCCTTGCGTGGCTTCTTGCTTTGACACAAATATTGGGAAAGAAACTCGCTCTCTTTACCTCTGATCTATGCGGGACCTTAGATCATATGATTGCCGGAAATAAAGGCATCTCTCTTTCCGAGGACAGTGAGACACAGCTTGCCAGAATTGGTCACAGGCTGGCAAGGTTATATCAGATCATGCAGGAGGATCGTCGCCGGGTGGAAGAAGATCGGCAGGAATTGCAGTCTCTTGTATCGGATATTTCCCATCAGGTGAAAACCCCCGTAAGCAATCTGAAAATAGCAACAGACACACTGTTGGAAAAGCCTATGGCTGAGGCAGAGCGCACGGACTTTATTCGTGGAATCCGTACACAGACAGATAAGCTGGATTTTCTTTTTCAGGCGCTTGTGAAAACCTCCCGGTTGGAAACAGGCGTAATCCAGTTGGAGAAGAAAGTAAGCAGCCTATATGACACAGTGGCGCAGGCCATGAGTGGAATCGTATATGCCGCAGAGAAAAAAGAGATTTCTGTGTCCGTAAACTGTCCGGAAGAATTGATGCTTTCCCATGACAGCAAGTGGACGGTCGAAGCACTCTTTAATCTTTTGGATAACGCGGTGAAATACACATCGGTTGGCGGAAAAATCTCCGTATCAGTCGTACAATGGGAAATGTATGTGGAGATTAAAGTAGCTGATAATGGTAAAGGAATTTCTGAAAGCAATCAGGCAGCTATTTTTCGGCGCTTTTACCGCGAGGAAGAAGTGCATAGCGAGCCCGGCGTCGGCATAGGATTGTACCTTGCCCGCGAGATCATAACAAGACAGGGCGGTTATATTAAGGTGGTTTCTGCGCTGGGAAATGGATCTGCGTTTTCTATCATGCTTCCCGCGAAATAATATGTGGTGGGTGGTCGTTTTTGACTGCCTGCCATTTTTTGAAATGTCCGAGGGCTGTAACATTCCACCTTGATTTGCAGTGATACAAATTGACCGTTGTAACATTTCACGGACATTTAGGTTTTACAATATCCCCATTAAAAGGCGGGTAGCCTTGAAAGGAGTTTCTATATGAGCGTTTTACAGACAATTGACCTGAAAAAGTATTACGGCACAGAGCCAAACATTACTCGTGCTCTTGATGGCGTGAATTTTTCTGTAGACGATGGCGAATTTGTTGCGGTGGTTGGAACCTCCGGCAGCGGCAAGTCCACGTTGCTTCACATGATGGGGGGACTGGATACGCCCACCAGTGGAACCGTGATCGTCCGCGGTGAGGAATTGGCAAAGAAGAATGACGAACAACTCACTATTTTCCGTCGCCGCAACATCGGTTTCATTTTTCAGAATTACAACCTCGTTCCGATTCTGAACATATATGAAAATATTGTCTTGCCTGTCGAATTGGACGGCGACACAGTGGATAAGAGATTTTTGAACGAGATTGTTTATTTGTTAGGTTTGGAAGATAAACTGAAAAAATTGCCGAATAATCTTTCCGGCGGACAGCAGCAGCGCGTAGCGATTGCCCGGGCTCTGATTACCAAACCTGCTATCGTGCTTGCCGATGAGCCGACGGGCAGCCTTGACAGCAAGACCAGCGCCGAGGTATTGGGACTTATCAAGCGCACCAGCGCTGAGTTCAAGCAGACGGTCGTTATGATTACGCACAACAATGATATTGCCCGCCTTGCAGATCGTATTATCCGCATCGAGGACGGAAAAATCGTGGGATAAGGGGGATGACGCAGTATGACATGGCCTTTTGAGAATGATACCAGTGCTATCACAAATAAGCTGGCCAAACGGAGCAGGAAAGCAGATAAGCGAAGCAAAGCCTTTCTGCTCCTTACGATTGCGCTTTCTGTCTGCATGATTTTTTCAATCATTTTAATATCCGCAGGTGCGCAGGAAGAGTTTAAGAATACACAGCGCACTAAAGGGCAGATCGCAATTCTGGGAATAACCGACGACCAGCTATCCAGTTTGCGTCAAAGTAAAGACGTTCAATGGATTGGCGAGTATGCTGCAATCGGACTATCTTATTCAGGCAATAAGACAATTACGGTTGCTTATGGGAGCGAAGATTATTTTACGCATCAGGAGGAAATGTCTTTACAAGGCAGCATCCCACAAAAGGCAAATGAAATCATGCTCCCGCAAAATTATATTGACTTTTTGGGAGAATCATATCGTCCCGGCGATATCATTACTTTTGATGTGACCGGTACGGGGGATGAAGCAGAATATACACTTTCAGGCATTTTGAACGAGGATTGCAAGAGCAATGGGTATTTTGTCTATCTGAGCAAAGATCTCGCCATGAGCCTGATGGATCACCTTCAAGTAACAGCATATACCCGTCTGAATACAGATGCAATCCGGTCTGATGCCATCCTTGACTTTACGGATAAAATCATTGAAAACACTGGCATTGTAGAAGATCAGATATATCTTACGGAGTATTCTGCCGTTATGACGGGGGTTATTCAGTCCGGCATTCAACTCCCTATCCCTCTGCTGGCTGCATTGACTGCTGTGCTGGCTGCAACGATTATATATGGTGTCTTTTACACAAAGATTGCGAAAAACGTGCAGTTGTTCGGCCAACTGCAGACAATTGGAATGACAAAAAAGCAAATAAAACGGATGGCAAAAAAAGAAGGACTCCGGTATGCTTTTACTGGTATTCCTCTTGGACTAATTGCTGGCTTGCTGATTGGGTTCGCTGCGTATCCGAAGGGATTTCAAATCAAAACGGCGACGGTCTATGCGGTACTGATTGCTATAGTGGGCATTGTAATGGTGAATATTGCAATTTTCAAGCCGGTTCGAGTCGCAATGAACACTTCTCCCGTTGAGGGCGCAAGATACCTTGCCTATTCCGGGAAAGCAAAGGTCAGTTCAAAGCTGCATCGCAAGCTGTCACCTAACAATCTTGCAAAAATCAATATTCAACGAAATCGGCAAAAAGCTATTTTGACGTTAGTAATGCTGGGTGTGAGCGGTGCGCTTTTGCTGGGTGCATCTACAGTTGCAGGTTCTATCGATCCAGAAAAACAGGCAGCTTTCAAATACTATCCTGCTGGCAGTATTCTTTTGCAGGTGAAGAATCACGTTGAAAGTTCGTTTGATAAAGAATCTGAGCCGTACGGAAGTTCAAAACTGCAACTGGAAGAAAACCCGCTTGAAAGTCAAACACTGCGGCACAACTTAGAAAATACTGCCGGAATAGAAAGCGTAACTGCATTTAACAGCGTCCAGATGTCTATTACCTTTCCCGGCGGAAGTGGTTCCCTTACCAGTATTATGAACGATTTCCCGACCTTAAATCGTGAACAACTGGCAGAAAAGCAAGCAGTTCTATCGTCTGGAACAGCAGATTACGATGTTATGACTGAAAAATATGGAATACTGGTATCCGAAAACATTGCGAATGTTGGCGACACTTTGCAATTGGAAGGGCGTTCTCCAGATGGCAGCACATTTAATGTTGACGCAGTTGTTGTAGGCACCTATAACCCAACCGATTTGATGGAACGTAGTCCGGTTGTTCCAGGCAGTCCGTATTTTATGATGACGTACGATATGGCAAAGAATCTGACAGGTATAACGGAACAGACTGGTATCTTGGCACTTACGGTCACGCCCGATCATTTTGACGAAGTCCTGAACGTTGTTCAGGAAATTGCAGAGCAAAACGGAAAAATATCGGTCAATACGATTGAGCAGACGATTAAAAACATTCAGTATCGGTACAGTTCATCGATAAAGGCACTATACATGGCAGCAGCGATCCTGTTTACATTTGGCGGTATCAGCCTTATGAATATGTTGATGGTTGATTTTCAGAATAGAAAACGGGAATTTGGTCTGCTGGAAGCTGTCGGGGCAACACAAAAGCAGCTAAAAGCTATGTTGAGCCGAGAAATTGGTATCTACCTAGGTGGATCGCTGACAGTGTCACTTGCGCTGGGTACACTTATCAGTATCATAGCTTGCCAGCGTTTGGAGGCAGTAAATCATTGTATATCATTAAAACTACCGTGGCTGTTCCTCATAGCACTTATTGCTGCAATGGTAGTTATCTATATGATTTTCACGGCATACGCAAAAGCTGAATTAAGGAAAACCGGAATTTTATCTGCCATTCGCGAAGAATAAACACAAATGATAATAAATCAGCGGAACACTCGATAAATGCTGTTCTGCTGATTTTTCATTTTTGCCAGAAAGAACTTCAGGAAGGAAAACGCGACGGCAACGAGAACGGCGGCAAAAGAGATCGTGTCACCTATAGAAAGCTATGTAGATGAACATTGAAAATACACCCCATACAACGACCGTTCAGACGGAGCAGAACGTCCCGGCGCTGGTACGGAAGATTGGAAAGACAACCTACAAAGGTGCGCGTACATTTCAGCACCACCAGCACCGAAACCATGAGCGACAAAATCAAACGGATGCTGAAAAACGAGGTGCGGCAGATGCGAGCTTTTTGTAAATTTAATGTAAATTTAATGAAAAAGTCCTTGACAAAATGTTTCTGGAATTATATGACGAAACGTTTTTAGATGTATAATACATACATAAAAAACGATATATCATCTGCTTTAGCGATTTTGAGTTGCCCAAATTTGAAAGTTAGGAAAATCTTAATAATTTCTCAGGCAATCCATTGTGAATTTAGATGCTGTATTTGTTATACTTAATCGAGTACAAGCAAAAAGGAGAGTTGAAAATATGTCTGAAAAGATATTGATTATAGATGACGAGCAAGATATAGCGGATCTGTTGGAGGTCTACTTGAAAAACGAAAATTACGTCGTTTATAAATTTTACTGCGCAACGGATGCCATGTCGTGTATTGAAAGCGGTGACATTGATCTTGCCATTCTGGATATTATGCTCCCGGATATGAACGGCTTTACACTTTGCCAGCTTATCCGAAAGAAATACACTTATCCAATCATAATGCTAACGGCTAAAATTGAGGAAACGAATAAAATAACGGGGCTGACATTGGGCGCGGACGATTATGTGACAAAACCTTTTCGCCCACTTGAAGTAGTTGCCAGAGTGAAAGCGCAGTTAAGACGTTACAAGAAATATTCGCCCGGTATCATCACAGAGAAAGTTCCATCGGAACTTTCCTATAACAAATTGTGCTTGAATGTTCAAACCCACGAATGTTTGTTGGATGGGGAATCTGTTTCTCTAACCCCGACAGAGTTTTCTATTCTCCAAGTCCTTTTGTCAAGTGCTGGAAATGTTGTAAGCATTGAGGAACTGTTTCATGCGGTTTGGAAAGATGAATACTACTCTAAAAACAGCAGCACAATTACTGTGCATATCCGGCATCTGCGCGAGAAACTGAACGATACTTCCGATACTCCGCAGTATATTAAAACAATTTGGGGTGTCGGCTACAAAATTTAAGCGAAAGGAGAACGCTATGAAGAGAAAATCAAATTGCTTCGTAACCATTTTATTCTTAATTTATCTGGCACTCTTGGTTTGGATCATACTTTTCAAATTACAATTTTCAATTAGTGATCTGGACAAGATAAGAAGTATAAACTTAATTCCTTTTCACTATGACAAGGAAATTGGAGCAGCATTTCACTTAACAGAGGTGCTCGATAATTTCTTGATATTTGTGCCTATGGGGATTTATCTTCAAATGCTTCTGCCAGGAACAAAATTATATGTGAAATTCATGCTGATTGCTGGAACAAGTTTTTTATTAGAAACTATGCAGTATATCTTAGCAGTCGGACGGTCGGATATTACCGATGTACTCACAAATACGGCAGGCGGTCTTTTGGGACTTGCTGTATATTCGATAGCAGCCCGGTTAATCGGAAATAGAATAAAAGCAAACAGACTGTTTTCCATTCTGGCAGGCATAGTAAGTGTTGTCGTGATTGGCCTGCTTGGCTTTCTTTTGTTTGCTAATCGGTAGGAGGTGTATTCATGTCGAATAAAGAAATGGTAACAGAAAAGCGCCTTAAAGTGCGCCTATACCTATCATTGCTGGTTTATACCGTTGTTGGATATGGTTTGACCCTTATCTTGGACTACATCTTTTCAAAATTTGATAACGGTATTTTTGCATGGCTCTATTGGCGGCTTGGTCCGCTGTTTATTCTGTATCTGGTGATAGGCTTTGTATGTATCTTCAATTACTATTGGAAAAAGCCGTGGGACTATCTGGATGAAGTAATTGACGCAACCCAAACGGTCTATGAGCAGAACAGCCATACCGTATCGTTGTCTGATCCGTTGAAAGAACTGGAGGAACAGCTCAATCAGATCAAAATGTCTGTTCTGTTAAGCAAGCAGGCTGCAAAGCAGGCAGAAGAAAAGAAAAATGAAATTGTCATGTACCTGGCACATGATATACGCACCCCTCTCACAACGGTAATCGGCTATTTGAGCCTGCTCCATGAAGCCCCTGATATGCCTGAGCAGCAAAAGGAAAAGTATGTGAAGGTCGCGTTGGACAAAGCAGAGCGCCTTGAAAGACTTATCAATGAGCTTTTTGAAATTACCAAGTACAATGCACATACGGTCATTATCAAAAAAGAAAATGTAGATTTACATTGTTTGATTGCGCAGGTAATAGATGAAATATACCCGACACTCTCTGTAAATAGCAACACGGCGGTATTTACTGCGGAGGACAACTTATATGTGAACGCTGATCCCGAAAAGCTGGCGAGAGTTTTCAGTAACCTTTTACGAAATGCAGCGTCATATAGCTACCCGCAGACAGAGATCACTATATCCGCCAAACGGTTAGAGCATGATATACAGATCACTTTTGAAAATCGTGGAAAAACAATTCCACAGGAACAGCTTAACAGTATATTTGAGAAATTCAATCGGTTGGATGAAGCCCGGCTTTCCAATACAGGTGGTGCGGGGCTTGGTCTTTCTATTGCGGAAGAAATTATACATTTACATGGTGGAAAGATTACTGCATCCAGTCAAAACGAAACCATAGACTTTGTGATTACATTACCCCTTTCCGCTTAGGAAAATAAGAATGTGATCTTAGGAATTGCTTAGGAATTTAAGCGTGTGATTTTTGAGATTGAAAAGCCTTTGTTCGGTACAATGATTATCGAACAAGGGCTTTTTATTGTTCAGCCGAAGCAAAAGAAAGGAGTGTAAGCATGGAACTCGTTGTTACTTTCCTTGTCGGGATTACGGTACACATTCTGATTTTAGATGCAGCGTTCGGGACAGATTGCTTAAAAACATCGTTTCAGATGCTATACTCTATCATTAACCTGCCAAACATCAATCTGGGGCAGTTGCAGATAATTCTCGCAGCAGCGGGCTTACTTTCTGTATTAGCAACGGTTAGCTGTACGTTGTTCCTGTCTGCAAAATGTAAAGACACATTGACAGTTTTGCTGATTTCTATTGTAGTTCTTCTCATGCCGCTTTTTGCTTATGTGGCGATGGGAGCAACATGGCTCTCCACCATACTTCCATCTGCCGGAATTGGTATGCAGAACAATTTCCTTTATCAGCTTGCAAATTTCAATTATCTGAATATCGGTGGAATGAGTTTCTGGACACCGCAGATTATTTTGCTTTCGGCAGGAATTGAATTATTTGTGTTTATATTATTGGCAATTTATTCCTATTGCAGACATCAGGTAGCATAAAAGAAGTTCAAAATAGAATGAATTGATTATCTGCCGCATGACGGTAAAAGAAAAAAAGCCACCGTTTCTTTGTGGCAACACAAACCTATGATGAATTTTCCGGAAATATTGTAGCTAATAGCATTGTTTATGCGTTGAAAATATCTGAAAAATTGATGATAGTAGAAATATAATATTAAAATAAAAAATAATATAAAAAATTGTTTTACTTTAGAGGAATATATAGTATAATACACCCATAAGAAGTGATAAAAAAATAACAAGTTGACCTAGCCAAACATAATAAGTTTTACTTTTGTGTTTGGCTTTTTTTATTTGATGGTCATGCTAAGAGAATGTATAAAGTTAGAGAAATAAACATAGGAGGAAAAACATGGGAGAGATTGCAGCAAGAAGAATCGTAAAGGATAATCAGAAGAAAATTGTTGAGAATCTGATAGAAGGTAAGATAATGTTTGAAGATCAATTCGAAGATCCAATAACTAGAACCACAGTTGCTGAAATTCGAAGAATTATTGAAGAAGAGTATGGATTGGAGGAAGAATCTATAAGCTATATGGAAATTCCGATTAACGGAGAATGGAAATATGTTTTTTGGAGAAATGTAGAAGAAAATGTTATTTCTCTTGATGACATAAAGGAAATGGCAAGAATACATTTTACAAAATAGAAGTATGTGAGAATACATATGAGGCGCTCCATATGGGAGATGCAATTAATATATTTTATCAAAGATAAGCAAAAAGGTGCTTATAGTACAAAAAATGAATGGATAAAGTTCAATAATATGAACTGTGTAATGTGAAAATTAGGAGATATAAATAAAAATATGAGATGTCCATATTGTGAAGGAAAAATGCGAAAGGGTCAGTTGCATGCGGTTGGTGCAGGGGCAGGACTGGAGTGGAAAGAAAGCTCTGAGAGTTTGCGGTTAAATACGGATCCAGAGTTGGCAGCAAGGATATCTGGAGACCGCATAGCTGCCTATAATTGTGATTTTTGCAGAAAGATTATTGTCTCTTACGAATATTGAGATTTTCAATTTATTGAATAATATGCTTTATGTAGAGATGGGAACCAATTGAATTTGAATACGATTAATTGCGAGGAATCAGGCGATGAAGATAAAACGTGGAGATATTTATCAGATAAAATTGTATCTGGAACCTAAAAAAATTTCTGATCATAATAGAAGAGACAATGGAACTTTGTCATTTACCGGGGTAGAACTAATAGATGCTATTGTGTCGGTTGGGATGCCAGATGTATATTTGACCGAGAAAAAGATAATAGACCGTAAAGAAGAAATATATTTCAAAATTAGATTATTTGAAACATTTGTTTCTTTATTGCCAAAGGGAGAACTTTCATTTGATTTAGCAAGAAAAGATTATTTGGATAGTACAGAAGTTGGTGCAATTAATTACTGGCTTGGGATGATACTTACTACAGTACTTGGAAAGAAAAAGTACTCTTATGAGTATATGGTTCACTTATCAATGGTATTAAAACTCAGTTCACAGCCGTCCATAGAAAAATATCAATTTCTTTCAGCTAATGGTAAAACTACATACAAATCACCGGATTTAATAGCAATGAACAATTTGGGCGGCTTCTATGGTGTTTTTGAATCAAAAGGATGTAGTGAGTATAAAAAAGAAACGATGGAAAAAGGCTTTGTTCAAGCAAAGTCAATAGAGAAGATAAATACAGAATTTCCGAAAAACTCTTTAGTTGTAATGACCGTAACGGGAAAGGATAAAATAGAGATAATAGAAAAAGATCCAGAGGGCGAGGAAGGCCGGATAAAAGTTAATTTAAGTTTCCTACAAATGTGTCATTATTTGCCGATTGTTGAGTTGATCGTGGAATTAGGCCCAGAGGAACAGGAAGACTGGACATTTGGTTCTCTCGTATATGAGGAAGAAAAGTATTCTATTGGAATTCCTACGGTTTTGTATAAGGAACTTCTGCCAATAGCAGAAGGTAAGGAAGAAAATTTACTGGATGAGTTTCTTGAAAAAATTTCTTCTAAGGAAACATATTTATTAGATATCGTTCCAGATGAGGCAAGGCAGCATATTCTTCATGTAAAATAGAAATATGGAACCTTAAATCTTTATCAACAAATTAATGTAGATGTGGGAGGAAAGGGATATGAAAAAAGAATATAAGGTACTTATTTGTATTCTGGCTTTGATATTCAGCATAGGTGCGACTTGCATAGGTTTTGGATTGATTGGGAGCTCTTCTATGAAATTTGGAATGAAATATGTGTGTGATTTCGTTTTTCTGATGCAAACAATAGCTACATGCTGGGTTGTTATAGAATTGCTCAAAAAGTAAGCTTATTAGAGGGCTTTGAGTAAGTACCAGTATCTGACATATGAGAGGAAGGCACTGTTATGGATGGTATAAGCAGCAGAAAATTAACATGGGGAATTTGCATCGTTGGAATTGCGATTGCAATAATAAGCTTCTTTTTCTTACCGGAGATTATTCCCGTTCACTTTGCTGGAAATGGAGCAGCAGATGACTTTGGCAATAAGATGGAAATTTTTTTAATGCCGATACTTCTTTTGACAGTTACGATCTTGAGTGGTATAAAAAGTGTAAAGTATGTTCTGATGCATTCGAAAACTTGGCTAACAGTTGGTCAATATAACCTGATGATTGATTGTGTTTTAGGAATTATTTTGATTGCAGAAATTTTTATGATTTATGCTTCGTTTGTTTAAAGGCTGATCTATAAATAAAGAAGCAGATATATGGCAGTTTCTGGTTCATTGGGCAGGCTGTTTTATATCAAAGTGTGAAGAGGAGCTGGTTCATGATGAAAAAAGTAATTCCAATTATTTTATTTACGGTATCAGCAATATTGCTTTCTGCATGTGGCAGAAAAGAAGAACTGTACGAGATTCCTGACCTGTCACAGTACAAGACAGATTATGTAGGAGATTCTTCGAATGTTATAAATATTGTAAGTGGGCAAGAGTATCCGGAAGGATATTCTTATGATAGCATACAGATACAGTCTGAAACGAAGCCTTATGGATTAACAGTATTTCTAAAAGTTGAGCCGTCTGCAGTTAAGATTGAAGATGAATTGCAAGTTAATGCGGATATGACATTTGATTTGATTGGTAATTTGGAAACGCTTGATTATAAAATAGCGGATAGTAAGGAAATCATTGCATCGTATGAACGGTAGATCATTCAGTGGTTAATATTTTGTCTGCTATTATATAGTAAGAAAAACAGGAAAGCGAAACATATATTTGGAGGACAGCAATGAGAAAATGCGAAAAGTGTGGAACAGTCATGAGAGCGGATTTAAGACTTAAAGTTAATGGCGGTGGCTATGGGATCGTTGTAGATGTAGATGAAAAACAAAAAACGACAACTATAGATGATGTTAAAGTTGCAGTCTGTCCAGAGTGTGGACATACAGAAATGTATTTAGAGGATTTAACTAAATTGAAGTAAAATTAGATATGATTGAAACAGGATAAAAAATTTTGATGGAATGCTTGTGGAGAAAATAAATATGAAAAAACTTAACTATACAGAAGATTTATTGAGAGTTATCTTCTTTTGGATAGGAATATTCTTTCTTGTTTCCGGTGTCTTAAGTTTTCTTGGGATATTAAAACCAGCAGTAAACTCAGGCATTCAGGATCCAGACATGTTGGGAACTGTGTTTTCTATAACGGGAGTGCTTTTGTGTATAATAAGTGCTGCTCTTGGAATTTATACTGTAAAGCTTGATAAATTACATTTACAATTAATCGAAAATGGTACAAAAGTGAAGGGCTTGGTAGAAAAAGTATATTTGCAAAAATATACAAGATATAGAAGACAGATTCCATACAGGATTTTATATAGTTTTACATATCATGATAAAGTGTATTATCATAAAAGCCGTTTGGTATGGAAAAAGCCGGATCTTAAGAAAGGCGACTTGATTACCGTATATGTAAATAATCTTGGTAAATCAACAGTTTATAATTGCAATGAAGCGGTCTGATATCTAGCCTCTATAGTTCGGAAAAATACTGCACGATCTGTGGTTTACAGAAGATTAGCTTCAAAGAATGCTGAGGATGAAAAATGCAAATCCATCAGATGTATGGAAATTCAGAGATTATTAATTGGACAAATTGAAAGCTGAAAGGAAAACAGCCTATCCGTTTTCTGCATTAGCGGATCCGTCTGCTAATAAGTGGTTTACAAATCAAAAAACGTGGTAAGAGTATTTTCATAATTCTGTTCGATTTTGTCTATGTTTTCGAGAATCCTGTTCATATACTAATGCAACTAAATTAAAGTATAATAAGGGAAACCATTGAAACTGGGTTTCCGTAAAGGACATTCCTGTGATGGCAGGAGTGTCCTTTACATATAGCGGTAAATTCTGAAGTAGTTGGCATAGAAGTTCATGAGTAAACGGTAGAACACAGGTACATTGACAAATATCAGGCCGCTTTTAGCGGCTGTATCATTTTTCCTCTGCCTGCTTAGGTTTTTGGATATGCGCTGGCAGTGTCTTTGACCAGGGCAGAAATTCTTCGAGGAAATGTTTTATCAGGCATTGTTTTATCAGGCATTGTTTTATCAGGCATTTGAAAACGCATTGTATTACAGGGAAAAATCCGCTATAATAGAAACAAAGGTTGCTGATAGGAATCATTGCAGAACATAAAGCCAGACAAAGATACGAATTATAGATTTGGAGGGAACGTATATGCCATTATTTAAGGAAGAATATAAAAAGGAAGAGAAAATAAATGGTGTCATTTATGATATGTCGCCATCACCAAATTATCAGCATGGTATCGTAAACGGAAATATATACCGGATTATATCTGGAAAACTGCAGGGAAGTATTTGTCTGGCATTCATTGAGAACTTGGATTACAAATACCATCCTGAAATAAATGATGATTATGTAATCCCGGATGTTATGATTGTGTGTGACCGGAAATACTTAAAAGGCGGTGCCTATTCTGGCGTGCCTAAATTTATAGTAGAAACACTTAGCCCGGCTACTGCATTGCGTGATAAAACAGACAAGAAAGAAATATACCAGGAAGCTGGGGTAGAAGAATATTGGATCGTGTCACCTAGAGAAAGAGCGGTTGAAATCTACTACCTGGAAGATGGAAGTTATAAGTTGAACTATAGTTATATTCTTCAGGATGATCCAGAGGAAGCGCATTATAATGCAGACACCGTGATCACATTAAAAGAATTCCCGAATATCAGTATGGCGCTGGCAGAAATTTTTGCGGATATTGATTGAGGCTTTACTATCTGGTTTTTGTGGATCCGTACAATAAGGTATGTATTCTGCAATCCACTTCAAACATGATGTATGTGATGAGAAAACAGCTGACACCAGATCAGATTGAAGAGATATTTCGTAAATTGAGTCTGATTTTTGAATTTGCAGTGCAGAGTGCGACGGCGGAATCTGTTCATGCAGATTATATCATGACAAGAAATCTGAAAGATTTTACCAAAAGTAAAGTTATAGCATTTATACCAACCGATCTTTTGGCAAGAATTTGACTCTTGTGGTAAAAATGAAAAACAAATTGTTTATAACACAAAATACAGAAAATGAATTATGTCAAGCGTTTTTGAAAATGTCCTAAAATAATTGAAGTATTAGCCCCGGCTTTTTGCTGGGGCTTGTTATATTGAT
>NZ_JBDGDM010000037.1:0-43874 GCF_040908885.1 Ruminococcus sp. RTP21358st1_G6_RTP21358_211008 | reverse complement strand
TCGAAGATTATATAGATTACTATAACAATAAACGCTTACAAAGGAATCTCGGAATTTTAACACCAATGGAAAAACACAAAATTTACTTGCAAGCCGCATAAAAACTGCCAGCAGATAAATTTCTGCTGGCAAGAAAAATTTATATTTTTTCAATTGTCTACTTGACGGGGAGCGGTTCAATTTCCTGACAGCCCCTTTTGTAACTTTATGGTGTTTATAGTATTATATCAGATTTTATTCCCCCCCATTTCTGTGATAGTATCACATACTTTTCTTTTTTGCCTTGCGGACCAGTTTTCGGATCAGGACTACAATAAGAATAATAATTACAAGGAAGAGCAGGCAGATCAACACGATCATTACTGAGAATCTATTGGGATTTTTTACCAGATCAATAATATTTGTGCTGTCATCTACAACCTTACGGTTATGAGTGGCTGCATAATATTCCGGTACATTGGCAATTCCATCCCCGTCTGTATCTTCAAAGGACTTCATATATCTTGCAATGGCATCCCACGCCTTTAATTCTCTGCCGTCTTCCATGATTGCCTGGTCTTCCAGATTTTCAATGGGATTGCCGTCCTTGTCCTTTGGTTCAAGAGACAGCAGGCCATAGGACATTTTCATCACAGAGCCAAGCATTTGTCCTGTATACAAATCGGTCACAACATGATACAGCTTATCATCCTGGATTTCGATTCTTTCTCCGTCCTCTCTGGTCAGATAACAGTCCGTCACCTTGTTCAGAATCATTCGGTGAGGATTGTATGTAAAATTCAATCCGCTGCAATATAATCTTGCAGTTGTCATAAAATCTGAAACAGAAGCGTCTACTTCTGCTACCAGCTTCAATTCTTTTCCTGTCAGATATGCATTGATAAGAGGATATCCTGCTACACCGTCTTTTCCAATTCCCAGAGAAAACGAATTGTAAACATCTTCTACTGTAATATCACCTTTCGTGTATGTATCACGGACCGTTCCGCTTGGTACAACCGCTACGTCTACCGGATTTCCATCGTAATACTCTGAATTTTCCACAGCATATACGTACGCATCAGACATAATATCGCCAAGATTCAGTTCTTCATGCTTTGTGCCCATCTCTTCCAGACTGTTGAATTCAACATCGTTCTGAGCCAGAACCTCATCCCTGGTGTACCCAAAATCTGCAAGATAATTAGTGTCTACTGTATCCATTAATTTATCAATGCGTTTCTGTGTTTCCTGATCCGGCTTGATCTCATCAGACACAGGAATCAGCTCGTAGGAGGTCATTTCCCAACGTCCGTCCTCCTTCTGTGTCATCGAAAGTGATCCAAGATTTCTTCCATACTCACCGCAGGATACAATATATGTATTCCCATGCTTAATGGCTTCATTCAGCTCTGTATGGGAATGTCCACTGATGATCAGATCCAGATCCGACACCTTTTTTGCAAGAATTTCATCCTCTGACTTGTCCTCGTCCTCCCAGGTTCCTCCATGGGACACACATGCGATCATATCCACATTCTCGTTTTTCTTAATCTCAGTTACCGTCTGCTTTACTGCCTCTACCGGATCTTTAAACAGAAGTTCACATGTAGGCGCACATTCCAGGGCATCTTTTCCAAACACGCCAACCACAGCAATCCTTGTATCGCCCTTCTGAATTACCACATAATCCTTCACACCGTATGCTTCAAATGCTTCTTTGATCTGCTTCTGCCCATCATTTAAGCCATCTTTCTCCATAGCGTCCCAGTCCACATTGCACACTGCGATCTCCGGCACTGTCTCACTGGAATTTATGGCTGCCTTCAGCATATTTGCCAGTCCCTTTGACCGGTAGTCGTATTCATGATTTCCAAAAGTAGTCACATCATACCCCAGATATCCCAGCATTCGAAGCTCCGCTGCCTCCGTATCATATACGGTCTGGATCAATGTACCCATGGAAAAATCTCCGCCATCCAATACCAGGGTATCTGGATTGTCTTTCTTCTTTTCATCTATCAGGGTTTTTATTTTCGCAAAACCGCCAACTTCTTTTTGCTGTCCATCCACAATTGTTGAAAAGCTGTCCAGATGGGAATGTATATCATGGGTAAACAAAACGTCTACCTTTTTCGTCCCGGCTGCTGTCACAGGAATATCCAGTACAAGCAGAAGCAGTATTGCAATTGTTAATACAATTGACAAAATTCGTCTCCGTGTCTTCATAATTTCTCCTTTTTGTTCAAAAAATTTTCTTCTGATTTCTACAGCATTTCTTCTGCCAGCATCTCCTGATATCCGGCTGTCCTGAATTTTCTAATCAGCGCTGCCACGGGCTTTAACCTTTCATCCGTTACCCGTTCCAGTATCTTCAGCCGCTTCGGTGATATAACCTCTTCAGACCTGCACCTTTCATAGTCAGCAGCTTCCATATGCCAGTAATAAAATTCGCCCTTATAATACTGCGAAAGTTTCTGTGCGATCAACACACCTTCCGGATCCAGATCTCCTGCATAATAAACTCGGGTTTCGGATTTTGCAAATAAATCCAATGCTATCAACCCCGCCAGTCTTGGCTGACCGTTCATACACATATAGGCTTTTCCTTTTTGATCTGTTTCTTCTTTTCCACAAAGCATTGCAAAAATCGAAGGATTTTCCACAATATATATTTCGTTTCGGGGACAATGAAGTGACTCCCATTCTGTAAGCACTGCAAGAGGAACCTGTACAATGTGCTGTTCTTCTAAAAAGCCTGCCATACCTTTATGATAAGTTCCATCTTTTTTCACAGCCTGCACCTGATACATCATCGCATAATTGGAAACATCATCCAGCATAATCCCTGCCAGCAGATAACTTTTCTGACGTTTATACGCAGGAAATATTGCAGATGTCTCTACTGTAATTCCTCTTATTTCCAGATCCATCTGTATGATCTGGTATAAAAAATTCCCATCGGCTGTTCCAATATCAAACGCATGTGGATTACCTGTCAGCATAGCTGCAAATACGGCAAGATACATCTTTGTGTTGCGATATGGCAGATTGTTATAGATTTCTGCTCCAAACCGCAGCGTCCTGTCCCATTTGGCCAACTCCTGATTCCCATTGTCTTTCACAATGCTTCGCAACGATTCTAAGGCTGCCTCTGCAGGAGTTTCTTCATAGTCTCTCTGAAAAATCTCCCATATACGCTCTTTCTCCTGTTCCCGCAAGGATTTTTGCTCCTGTCTTCCAAGCAATGGCTCTTCGAAGAAATTCTCTAACAGGCATTCCGGCGTTATCTCTTTATATCTGCTTGTTTCCAGCGCCTGTCTGAATTTTTCTGCTGACACCGTTACACTTTTCTGACTGTGAAAAGATTTTCCGAAAAATCCTTCCAGCTCTTCAATATCTGTTGGTTTCAGATTCTTCAGAATTACTTTCCCACCAAACCTTCCGTAAGAAATATATTTCTCCCGGAAGCCTTTCAGAACCTTCTCCCAGACCGGGCTCAGGCGAAAATAAGCCAGACAGTCTTTCATTTTATTCTCAGATTTATACTCCTGCTGCCTGTCCAAGCTCTATTCCTCTCTGTTCTACTTCTTCCTCGTGTTCTAACAATTCTTTCCTGCAGCCATTCCATAAATAGGGCATAACAGTTACGAATTTCGCATTTCCCGGACGGATTAACTGATAAATTGCCAATGCATCCAACGTATCGCAATCTCCCCACAGAACCTGTGAGTTAATAATAAAATCAAACTGGAATTCTGTCATCAGACGGAACATATCACGAATATTCTTATTATCAACTCCGGCAAATGCCTCGTCCAGAGATATCAATCTCGGTGCATCTTCTCTTCCTCCCTGATACTTGGCCACAACTGCAGAAAACAGCGGTACATACATGGACATTGCTTTTTCCCCGCCACTGAAGGTTCCAAATACACTATTTGTCAGCTCCTTCTGACGTTCTCCGTTTTTCTGGGAAAACAGCTGAAATTCAAACCATTTACGGTAATCCAGCGTATCCTTCATGATCTGATAGAAGGATACCATTCCCGCACTGTCTTTCGCATTTCTTCGTGCCTCTGCCACTTTGGAACGGAAATGGGCAGACAATCTGGCTGCCTCATCTTCACTCATCAGCCGATAATCTTTCTTCAGTAATTCTACCAGTTCTTTCGTATCCAGCTGGTCTTCCTGTTCTGCAGTCTTACTTCGCCATCTAAGGCTAAGCTTTAATCCGCTGGATGTATTCATACCGTTCATCAGGGAATTCATCTTCTGTACCCATGTATTAGACCCGTTAATCTTTCCACGGATTTTTCTGCTTACCGTATTGGCAAGAATGTCTTCAAACAACTCCCGGTCTCCATCTTTGATCAGATTCTCAAGTTCTGTAATGTCTTCTTCAAGATGCAAAAGAAGACTGGCAAATGATATCTTTACGCCTTGATATCTGGCCGAAATATCCAGTCGTTTTGCAGGAAATTCCGTTTGTTCTTCTTCCGTAAACAACTCATTCTGCATTAAATGATAGTCTGTAAGAAAGCCTCTGTTTTCAAAATATACCTTATTCAGATCGCGGATCACACTGTCTTTATCCAGCGCTTTTACATCTGATTCCAGATAACTTCTGATATGTCCGGCATCTTCCGGTATCTCTTTGGGTATTTCCACATAATGCAAAGCCTTTTCCATATCATAGCATTCTGAAAAGTATTTCGTTTTCTTTTCATATTCTTCAATTTTCTTCTGGTTTTCGTCTAAGCGCAGTGTCAGTTGTCCCACTTCATCTTCTTCATGTGTCTGTCTGCTTACGCATACACGTAATTGCTCCGGATACTCCTGCAGCCAGTTAATACATGCATCAAGCCGTTCTTTAATTTCTTCGTAATCCGTCAGACGTAATTGTTCCTGGATGGAAGTCTGTTCTTCTGTTTTTCTCCTGATTTCTTTTTGAAGCTCCTGCAGATCATACCGTATCTGTTCCATATCTGCATCCAGATCTTCCAGATGTTCTTTTCGCTCTCTCAGATACATCAGACTTCTAAGATACATTTCGTGTGCGGCAATCAGGCTGATCAAATGCTTTCCATATTCCTCTGCTGCTTTTTTTGCTTCTTTAAATATATCATAAGAACAGGTCAGATATAGTGCTTCTGCAATTTCCAGTGCTTTCTTTTTCTTTTCTTTCAGTATCTCGGCCAGTTCACGGATCTGATATTCCAGTTTATCACTCTCTCGCTTCAGCTGTTCGCACTCTCGTTCCTCGGCCTGCAGCATCCGAAGTGCTTCTCTCATATCTGTGTCTTTCGGAAGATTCTCGTATTCTTTTCTGAGAATAACTTTTCTGTCAGACAGCTTTCTATGCAGTTCCTCCAGCTGCTGTAATGCGGTTTCCAACTCTGTGATTCTCTGTCTGCACTCTTCTATCTTTGCCTGTCTGTGTTTTTCACGGGCCTTTGTTCCAAGGAATCCTGCCTCATATTCTCCTGTTACAGTTCCGGCAAGCACTCCCATTCCGTAAGTTCCATCTTCTGCAACCGTAAACAAGCTCTCACTATCATATGCAATACTTCCGAGAATTCCGGTCAGACGCTGATTGGAAAATATGTCGTTCACTTCTTCATTCAGTTCCAATACATCTAACAGACTTCTGTCTGGCTGCAAATTCTTCTGACTGTTCTTGCAGACAAACAGATAGTGATCTTCACATCCTTTTTCTGTTTTCAGAACCTGCTCTTTGTATTGCTCATCTATTACCAGTGCATCCAGAATTCCCATCTTTAATAAAGCTTCTTCCAAACGGTTACAGGCTTCTTCTTCCAGATTATCTCCAAATTCTATGACCTTGTAAAATTCCTGATATGGAATTCCAAGAGCATCCAGTCTCTTACGGTTACGTATAACTGCCTCTGAGCGTTCCGGCTGTGGTTCTTTCTGATTCTCCCATTCAGCCAGATCAGCCCTTACTTCTTCCAATTCCTTTTTTGTATTCTGGCTCTCTGTATCATTTACCGAAAGTTCAGCTTCGATTTCCCCATTTTTCTTGATCCATACATCTGCAATCCTCTGACGAACTTCAGCAAAATCAGAAGATTCCTTATACGCATCTGCAAATATACTTAATTCTCTTAATAATTCTTTTTCTAATGCCAGCTCCTGGTTTGCACCGTTCCACTGATACAATGCTTCTTTCCATTCATTCTGTGTCTGCACAAATACAGATTCCAGTTCTGACACTTTTCTCTGAAGAGTATCCAGTTCACGAATCCGTCTTTCTCTTTCTTTTATCAGATCATCTTTCTGTCTTTCCAGGTGATCTGTCTCTGCCAGTATCTCTGTTCCCTCATTAATTTTTTCTTTTGTGTTATCAAATTGCTGCTGGTGTAAATTGAATTTGTATGGTTCTTCCGGATGTTTTTCCAGCTCTTCCTTCATAAATGCATGCTCTTCAAAGGCCATGGTATCAGCCTCATCCTGCATCTCTTCTATAAGCTCTTCCAGTTCTTTTTCTTTCTCATATTTCCTGTCTTCTTCTGTTTTGATCTGATTCTGTGCATCCTGATATTGAGTCTGTTTCTGCTCCAGGAATCTCTGTTTTTCCATTAGATTTTTTTGTTGTCCGTTTAATTCCGTAATCAGCTCCGCTTCTCTTCGCTTCAATGCTACAGCGTCACTTTTATTCAGAGATTCTTTTTCTTTCTCCATGGATTCACGTTTCGCATCCAACTCCTGATGTTCTATTTTCAGAGCTTCAATCTTCTTTTTGCATTCACACAGCTTTTTCTCCTGTTCTTTTTGCTGTGTCCTTGCATTTTCCAATTTTAGCCCAGCCTGTTCGCAGCGTTCTGCTTTTTCATATAATAATTTCTGATTATATTTTGAAAATACTGCCTGAATCTTTTCTGCTGCCTGTCTGGCTTCTTTCCTGTTTTTCAGATTCATGGTCATGGTATCCATATTTTCAATGGCTTCCGACATAGGACGTAGGTCATCATCAGACAGGGGCTGAAGGGAATCACTTAAAATATCATTGATTACAGATGGCTTAAAATCCTTGGAAAGCTTCGGTGTACGCAGCTGAATCAAAAGATCTATCATTTCCTTATATTCTTCTGTTGTCTCAAATCCAAAAATCTGGCGGTTCACATATTCCATATAATCAACCTGTCTGTCAATAACGCGGCCGCCATCCCCAATCCTGTTTTCCAGCTCTTTTTTGGAAAGTGTAACCTTTTCTCCTGAATCCTTGTATAAAAAGAAATCCTTACCGATACGTCTTCCATCGGTCAGGCTAAAATACCATTTGTCCAGATTCTTTCCTCTTCTTGCGCGGATACCCATTCCAATCGTTAAATATGTGTCACTGTTTTGTCTTTTAAGCTCCAGATACAAATAGCCAGTGCGTTCTTCACGTCCGTCATCTTCTTCCAGAAGATAGCTGCTCATCTTACGGTCCCTGGAACCGAAGGGATCCAGTCGTTCCGGACTCATATTTCCATCCAGAAGAAGAGGCACCACACTCTGCATGGTTACTGATTTTCCCGATCCATTTGAACCTCGAAGGAGCATTCTGCCCTTCACAAACGGGAATTCCTGTTCGTCATAATACCAGAAATTAATCAGTCCGATCTTATTTGCCTGCCATCTGCTATTCATCATTTCTTCCTCCCATATAATCCTCCGGATAGCTTCCCTGTATTTTTCCGGTGAGCGGACATATTTTTATATGATGAGCGAGTTCTTCTTTTCTTATGAACATCCACAACTCCATCTCATCCAACACACTTTTTACAAATTCCCCTTCCGGCATCTCGCGATAATTTTTCGAAAATCCACTTCCATATTCCTGTTTCATTTCTTTTATCATATTTTCAAATTCAATCTGATCTATAAGACAGGTTTCATCCAATCCGGTCTTCCATTGACCCTTCTCAATTTTCTTGCGTATTTCACGAAAACACAAAAGCAAAATATCGGATATGGAATTATTGCCGGGAAATACCGTTCCCATCCTGCAGTCGTCTCCGGATAGCAGATATGCACTTCCTTTATGAATGTGCACATGACAGTCAAATATCTGCTCCAGTTCTTCGCTTAATCTGCGTCCGTAATATTTCAGATATTCAAAATCCTCCGATGAGCCATCCGCTTTGTACATACCAGGTGCAAAAATCAGTCTTTTATAAACCCTGTGTCTTCTTGCAAAGCCTCGGTCTTCATCCACTTCAAACCAGTCACTTTCCTGAAAATCTTCCGGTTTCGTGTATTCCATAATGTCTTTTGAAAAGCTCTTCATAAAATACCTGGATGCCCCTGTATTTTCATAAAGCACTTCTCCTCCTTCATCGTCCATGAATGCCTCGTCTTTTCCATCTGTAACTCCAATAAGCCCCTGATCTGCTGCAAATCTCATTACACGAATCAGCTTTCTTCTGTTCGTATACAATGTCCAGTCAGAGATTTCCCCAGGCAGATTTGCTGTAATATATTCCGTCAGCTGTGATATGATAAACTGCTCCTGTGCATCTCTGTCTTCCAGAAACATCAGCAGAATACAGAGATATGCATATTCTTCTTTTGAGGAAAATTTCTGGATCCCCATAAAGCTTTCCGGTATCACCGGAATCTTCTCCATCTTTATCAGAAGTGAATTGTCAATGATCTGGCAGCCCATTTTCTCTGTAGTAAATTTACGCAGTTCTCCAAGGGCATCTCTTAATTTATAATAGGTTTCCTTATCTCTGGATTTTAATACCCATCTTTTATTTAACAGGATCTCCAGTTCCTTCATCACGTTTCCTCCTGAAATACAATTGACAAATCAGGCATAGTAAAATTACCATCCAGACAATGCACAACACAGGTCTCATCTGCCCGGCTTCTGTCTAATATGTATCTTCTTCCATCATCCGTTCTTGCAGAAAAATCCGCAGATTCCATGGCATCCGACAGCCATTTCAAAAGGATCTCTCTGATTCTTGGTTCCAGCACCGGTAATTCTCCAAAATGAATCCTTCCATTTACTTCCAACGCCTGCAATTTTTCCATTTCTTCTCTCTGTTTTTCCAGCATTTTACGTCTTGTTTCCTGCTTTTGCTCTGCTGATTCGCGGATCGCACTTCTTCTGGATTTCTCCCTGTATGTACGTATCCTTGGCTTTAAACTGATTTCCATGGGTTGTTCTTCGTATACTCCGATATTCATGCTATCCGTTTCACGTACCAGATCTCCGGCAATATGCTGCGGGCACTCCATGCCAAATACCATTGCAGACATTTTGTGAGCTTCTTCCATATCCTGGCATTTCAAAAATAATTCTGCCACCTTGCGGTATTCTTCTTTTCTGTTAGCCCCCAATGCATTCTTTTCACTTAACTGCGCTGCATATCTTGTGATCCTGCGAATAATGTCATTTGTCGCATCAAAAAGCTTTCCCGCTTCATTCTCCTGGCCTTCATTTCCTACGAACCAGTCATAGATACTTTGATAACGGCCCTTAACTTTCTGCCAGATCATTTCCTTCGATACTTCTACATCCATTCGCGGTATCGACAATTCATAATCAACTACTTTTTCAAATACCTGATTTTTCATCTCTTCCTTCTGCATGCATAAGCTTTCTTCTATCACACCTACATTTCTCTGTAATCCCTTAATAAAGCTGCGCAGATATTCGATCAACCGGTCTTTAAACACCAGAAACTGTTTCGTATGCATCATTTCTTCTGCCCGCACACTGTTCAAATCTCTGATATAGTCCTGATAATTCTGATTCAGGCGTACAAAATCATTATTCAGATCTGTCCACCAGGTATATACTTCATTTTTATCTCTTTCCACCATCTCCGGAAACCGTTCTATACCTCTTCGTATCCGCTCCAATAATGTGGGTTCTAGGGATGCACCTTCAATAAACAGGTTCTCAAGTCTAAGCACCAGACGTTCTATCTCTACACTATATTCTGTCATCTGATAGCGGTACTTTTTGTTCTTAAATTCTTCAATGGATGCCACCTTTTTCGTATCCTGGATCGTATTCAGATTCTTCCATTCTGTCAACATTGTGAGATCCTGCTGACACTGCTCTGGTCTGTAATCTGCAAAAAAAGGATCCTTCATCATTTCTTCGTAAACCTCTTCCTGATACAGCCAGTATTTCAGTTTCTCGTAATGCTCAAAAAAAATACGCATAATACAGCGATATCTGCTTACATTATCTGCATTTAAATATTTCGCTTCTGTTAGTGGTTTGATTAATTTATCTGATACCTGCATGAGGCCTCTCCTTCTTTTCATACATGGGGTTACTTATATATAATGTCGGGGGCAAAAGTCCCAGACTACCATACCTGCGGATTGTTTCACTGATTACATTGTACCAAGACGTTGTCCAGTCGACCAGTCCTAATCTGTAAAAGCTACTATTTTTTTGCACGAAAAGAGGCTGCAGGAATTCTATCCTACAGCCAATTTCGCTTTTTTGTTTATTTCACTTTTTTATTCAAACTCGCAAATAAAATCTTGTCACTATACACTTTTGTATAGGAATTATGGTTCTATCTGGTTTTATATGTGTTCCACTGTCCAAAGTTCCCAGACTGTACTGAACGGTGTTATCAATTTGTTATCACATCTCTGTTATCAATCAAAGATTCTCGTGATATCCTGATATCGGTTAACTACACGATAAATCTCTACATATTCGTTACCGACCTTGTAGATAATCACATAATCTTCCCATATCGCATATTTATAATCTGTCCGAAAGCTGACCCGTTTGGAGAGATCTGACCCCATTCCAGGAAACATCTGAAGGTTTTCAAATTTACCGTAAATTTCCTTTATGGTCTTTGCTGCATATTCTTCGTTATCTTCAGCAATATAATCCCGGATGTTTTTCAAATCCTTTGCAACAATCGGATTGATCCGCAGTTTTAACATCTTATTCCCCCACAAGTGCTTTCAGTTCATCCAGATCTAACCAACCTTCGCCATCTTTCACTGCTTCTTCAGCTTCCTGCAGCTTCAAGAGAAGCTTTTTCTCTGCACGGTCACGCTCATAATCTTCAATATCCATGACAACGAAACGTCCTCTGCCATTCTTAGTCAGATATACCGGTTCTCCTTTATGACAGTTTTTCAGGACTTCATTATAATTTCTCAAATCAGATACTGGTAAAATATTTGCCATATTCTTTCAGCTCCTTCCTTTGATTTAAATTGTTTCTGCTACTTCTATTATACACAAAAAGCTGTAAAATTCAACGTAAATTTTTACAGCTTAAAAGTGTTCTCATTCCGAATATTTTTATTATGGTAATATATCGCAGATTAACCAATTCACTTAAAATGTATCTACTTGCATTACTTAAACTGTTTTCCAATTAATCTATTATCGATATTTTCTATTTGAATCCATTGAGAAAAATAATCTTCTACACCTGTTGAATGATCAATCACAATAAGCGTCTTGCCTTTTTCTCTTATTCTATTTAAATAGTTTGCGACTGCATCAATTTCTATATTGCTTAAGCCTTTGAAGGGCTCGTCAACACCAATAACTTTTGCGGTTGATTTTGATGCTTTCATAATTTTTATTCGAATATTTTCTCCTCCAGACAATGTAGCAGTTGCTTGTCCAATCTGTAAATGACCTAACATAATTTCAGACGCAGTTATACACACTTTTGTAATCGACTTGTCGATATCCTCAAAAAAATCTATTGCCTCATCTAATGTCATCTTCCAAACATCAAAAATTGATTTGCCCTTAATTTTATATTTTTTAAGATTTTTGTTAAATCCTGTACCTTCACACTCTCTACATTCAACTCGCATACTCTGATGATAATCACCACCATATTCAATATATCCCGCCCCTAAACACACAGGACACATACCATCATTTCCAGTCAAGTTTGAAAAGAACTTCTTGTCCTTTTTGTGCTTCTTTGCGTACAATTCTGAGATTTTATTTGATAAATCTAACACAGTAGCCACACAAGAATTCTTATTTCCGAGAAGCGGTTTCTGATTTATATATAAATAACTATTGAAATACTGCGGGAAATATTCCCTTAACAAAGTAGATTTACCAACACCTGAATATCCAGTAATCAAATTCATACAATTTTCTGCTACTGCCAAATCAACCCCTTTATATTTATATATAGAACTATTTAACAATATTCTAATTTGTTTTTTTGCAACAACTGGAACGTATTTTTTTATATCTCGTTGTTTTTTTAAAAATGCATTGACGTCAACTAAATATCCACCTGCGTTACCGCCCTTTTCACCCAAAGCAATTATTTTATATATTAAGATCTTCCCCATTAAAGTAACAGACAAGAAAGCTCTGGACTATATCACGAATCCAGACAAGACTGATGAAAAACTGCTGGTTTCCAGTTTTGGCTGTTCCCCGGAAACTGCTGATCTCGAATTTTCCATGACTAGAGAAATGGCAAAAAAGAATGGAATGGACAAAGGTGATAACCTGGCATTTCATCTGATCCAGTCATTTAAACCTGGAGAAGTTGATGCCGAAACTGCCCATCGCTTAGGACAGCAATTTGCAGCCGAAGTACTGAAAGGAAAATATGAATACGTGATCAGTACCCATGTTGATAAAAAGCACATTCATAACCATATCATCTTCAACGCTGCAAGCTTTGTTGATCATCACAAGTATGTTTCCAAT
Organism: Ruminococcus sp. RTP21358st1_G6_RTP21358_211008; assembly: GCF_040908885.1. Classification (NCBI taxonomy): domain Bacteria; kingdom Bacillati; phylum Bacillota; class Clostridia; order Eubacteriales; family Oscillospiraceae; genus Ruminococcus; species Ruminococcus sp. RTP21358st1_G6_RTP21358_211008. The sequence goes on along the minus strand of NZ_JBDGDM010000037.1, from coordinate 31,192 downwards.
AAGCGGAGCTACCATAAACTCTGCAGAATCAGTAATCGTATCTGCCTGGAAAATGGACTTGCCACCAGTATGCCAACCGGAGAAAAAGGAAAAAGCTATAAAGAGAACATGGAATATCATCGTGGCACCAGTTGGAAAGCCAAGCTACGTGTTGCAGTTGATAAAGCAATCTGGACTTCCATCAACTATGAGGAATTTCTACAAAAAATGCAGTTAGCTGGATATGAAGTCCGGCAGGGAAAGCATCTTTCTTTCCGTGCACCGGAACAAAAAAATTTCACTTATATGAAATCTCTGGGAAGTTATTATACGGAAGAAAACGTCCGCATCCACTTAGCTAAAAATCGTAGCAAAGTGAAAACTCCAAAACATCTGTCCAGAGAAGCTCGCCTGTATATCAATATCTCCACGTATGTAACGACTGGCAATCGAGAAGGATTTGAACATTGGGCAAAACTCAATAATCTAAAAGAGGCAGCCCGCACCTTCAACTATCTTTCAGAAAATAACCTACTGAATTATGAGGATTTCAGGCAGCATGTTTCTGATGTTGATGCTTCTGTTAAAGCGGCTGATCAGAGAATAGCACACATCACCAGTGAGCTAAGCACGCAGAAAGTCATTCAGAAACACTGTGATTCTTACCGGCTCTGCCGTAAAGTGATAGAAGATTGCAAATCTGCAAAAAATCCAAAAGAATACCGTTCCAAGCATCTGGCAGAATACCAACTCCACGATTCACTAAAAAAAGAGCTTCAGGATCTCGGTGTTACTAAAATCCCTAGCTCTGAAAAAATCCAGAAGCGGATTGAAAATCTTGAATCTGAACAAGCTGCTACCGTCCGGGAAAAACAGAAATTACAGAAAAAGCAGAAAACACTGGATATCATTCAGCAAAATTTCTCTGTGCTGCTCGATGCTCCTGAAATCAATTCAGACTTACTTCCGGCAAAACGGGAACCTGTTTCTGTCACAAGAGATAAATAAGATTGCACTGACAACTCAATTATTCTCTTCCAAATCTTCCCAAGGTTTCAGACCCATTTCCTCCCAGGTGACACCATACGGTGCACCTCCGGAGGTATAACCGGCAATAACGAAAAATCTGTCATCTTGCAAGATTTCTTCTTTAGCCAGATTATCTCTTGTTTCTTGTTTCCGTCTTGCTCGCCTCTGCTGCTTCTTTTGTTTCGCAACAGCTGCTTTTTCTTCCGGCGTTTTCTTATGTTTTTTTGCCATAAGTGTTTCTATTATAATTCCATTCTGAATGTCTCTCAGGATACGTTCTTCATAACTCTTTTCACGCTTTTCAACAATTTTATAAAATTCTTCATATTCCGTTTTAGGAGCAAGCGATTGAACTGCCGTAAACAAACTTTTGCATATATCATTCATTTCAGTAGCATCCGGCATTCGCTGATTCTCAAGATAAAACTTCAAGTGCATTTTGTATGTTTTATCTGCTATTGCACTCTTCTGTTTTTGTTTTAAGTCTTTATAGCTTCTGTCGTTCCTCTGCATCTACAATTCCTCATCTGCCTTCTTTCTCCCGTGCCATCAAAAGCATTTTTTCAAAAGACTGAGCGAATCTTTCATCATCTTCCTCCGTCCGCTTCTTCGGTCCCTTGACATGACATTTACGGGAACTTCTTCTGGCTTTTTTACTCAGGTGACGTTCCATTAGCATCTGATCAATATTATCATCCGTGTACCATTTACCTGATTGATGAATAGCATAAGCACCTTTTCCCAATGCCATTGCAGCCACACCATAGTCCTGTGATACGACAATATCTCCTTTATGGCAGATACTAATCAGTTTATAATCTACTGCATCTGCTCCTGCACCGACAACAACAACTTTACTATAAGTCGATGACAGAACATGGTTTGTATCACACAACAACATTACCGGAACACTATTATCTTTTGCAATCTTTTCAATGATCGCAACCACTGGGCAGGCATCTGCATCAACAAATATTTGCATCTTTCTATTTCTCCTCTGAACCATTATAAGAATAAGCTCTGCTGTTCGTATTCTGCCTCTCGTTTTAGCTGAACCGGTACCTGATGCAGAATTTGCTCCATTTTCCTGTCATCGAACCAATCTTTCAGCTGTCCTTTTTCCAATATCAGCGGCATACGATCATGTACTTTTATCATAGATTCATTGGCTGCTGTAGTCATAATCACAAATCGTCGTTCATTCTCAAACCAATCACAGAAGCCAGCCATATACAATACTGGTGCATCATATCTGGAAAATGTATTTTTCTCTTTTAACCGATTCCATTCATAGAACCCACTTGCCGGTATCAAAATGCGGTGATAGAGGATTCCATTTCGAAAAGAAGGTTTATCCATAACAGATTCTGCTCTTGCATTTATAACCAGATTCTTTCCTTGTGACAATGGATATCCCCACTTGCAAACATCCAGTTTCAATCCATGTTCTGATTTTTCAATGATCGGTGCTACATTGGTTGGAAAGATATCTCCTGCAAAATGTTCCTGCCGGATCCGTTGGTCTATATCATGCACTACTTTTTCGATTTCATCTGCCATATCAGAATCAATATAATATCTACCACACATAATACTTCCTTCACTTATAGATTCTATTTCATCAAATATACATCATTTATTTCTAGGCACTTTAAACTCAGTTAATTTATAATTTTGAATCCACCCCATACATTCTTCACCATCTTCATTCTCCCAAATTATCTGTCGCCACTTTTTATATTTATCTATAATTCTAACAACTTTCCCTTCCTCAAGCTTTTCAATTACAATCGAATGGCAGTCATGCTTCAGTCGTACAATAGATTCTCTATTAACGATTCTATATTTAGTCGTATTTAGCTCCTTCGCATCATATCCCATTCCAACGATGTAATAATTATTGACTTGTTGTGTATAATTGTAATTATTTATCGTTGTTGCTGAAGAATTCGTAACTCCCAAAACAACTGATATAATCGTAATAATAAAGTTCAGCCATTCTCGTATTTCTTTAACATCTATCGTTCGTTTTTCTTCTATTGGCAAATTCTGCTTCTCTTTATTTATCGAAAGATTCGTTGCTCTTTCATATTCCGATGCAATAGTTTCTGACACCGTATCAATATCCCATTCTTCGGATTCTGAGAAAACTTGATCGGTAACTCTTCCCAATAAATTTATATGAGGCTTCTGGCATAATGGTGGAAGCCTAACACCATAAATTAACAACACCATATTGAAAAAACACTTGTGTCCTTTAATGTATTAACTGCGAAGAAAAACACAAAAGGAGTATTCACAAGTGGCTTCAGTTAATACATTATGCAAAAGTGTCCTTAATGTCAAGAACACAGTTATAAAAAATTGTAATCTTTACTCTGATAAGAATGGAGTTAAACATATTCGTATCCAAGCAAGACCTAATAAATGGCACGAGAACGACTGCCCATTCTGCCATAAATCATGCCCTGTTTATGATAAACATTCCAGTAGTATAATGCCGAGATATTACGAAGATAACTCGTAGAAAATGCAAAGTCCAGTCGCAAGTTTAGACACGATATTGCTCTTAACAGTCGTATAAAATCAACATTTGCAGGGATTTATCAAATTCCGACATACCGTCTTAGAAAATGAATAATCCCTCGCAATTCATTATGAACTACGAGGGACTGCTTACTGACTGTTAAAGCGGTAGCCGATCTCACGAACACTATCTATGGAAAAGTGAGAGTTTGTATCACAAAGTTTTTTACGAAGATTCCGAATGTGAAAGCCTACGGTATCCTTTTCATTGCCTGCTGATATTTCGCCCCACACCTTATCATAAATCTGCTCGTATGTAAGAACACGACCTTTATTGGCTGCGAGCAAGCAGAGTATATCGTACTCTTTGACGGTCAGTTCAATTTCCTGACCGTTATTGATAACTCTGCGCCGGCTCAAATTGATTTCTAAGCCGGAAAGGGATAATGTCGGCTCATATGAAATCTCTAATTTTTCAAAATCAGGGTGCTGTTTTACAAAAGCCAGCATATCGTCAAAGGCTGTTGAGTCTTGTGCTTTGAACTCCATTATTACGATTCGTCCGATATTATCACCCCCCTTGGTTAGTTTTTTTGTCTTGGACAACATAAGATTTATTGCGTGAGATAATACGATTCATCAATCGTTTTCAGAATAAAATTCACATCGTCATAACGAGAGGAATCGGACTGAGAGCCTAAACTGCATATCAAAAACTCTTTTCCGTGCTGCTGATAAAGCACAATCAAGTTATAGTCGTCAGACAGAGAGCCAGTCTTAATTCCGCATACATTTTCGTTGTAATATTCGGATGTCGGATCAAGGAAGGCGTTTGTATTCTGCCATATTTGTGTACTGCCATCAGGCAGTGTTGCCGTATAAGTGTTTTGAGATACAATTTCTCTAAACCACGAGTATTCCAACAACCGATATACTACTTCTTTCAAATCTAAAGTGGTGGTAAGTGCCTCCATATCAAAACCACTCGGATCATATAAAACTGTGTCTAAGTACCCCTGCTGTTGCAAATGCAGGTTTAAGTTCTCCATGAAAATCCTCACACGCTCTTGACAGCTTTCTGCTTGCGGCGAAAGTAATCCTCCACAATAATCAGCAACCACATAAGCTGCGTCATTCCCTGACGGTACTAACATTGCCGCAAATAGATTGTGTAAAAAGTATTCTTTTTCCTTGATTTGAGCAACAGACGAGCCAGGTTTCGTGAGTGAAATAGCACCATAGTCTGCAACAACGATACTATCAAGGTCTGCTAAAGTTGACGCATACTCAATAACAAACAGCTTGGCTAAACTTGCAGGAATTTGTGGCTCGTTCTCGTTTTTTGAAACAAATATTTCATCATCAGAACAATCCACCAAAATCAGCGATTTTGCATTATAAGAGTCAGGAAAATCTTCTTTGTAGAGAAAACCATTTATTTTATTCTTTACCTCTCTGAAATTTTCCGGCTGCATTGCCCACGGCACAAACATTATACCTATGCCGATACAAACTACAAGCAAAAACAAAAATACTCCAAATCGTTTTTTCTTACGGCGTTTTCTCTGCATATATGTGCTCACCTCCCAACACCAAAACTCCTATGTGCCATTTTTAATCGGCATAATTTGCCTGAATACACTCTGTAAATCCAGACGGATCTCCCAACTTAGCTTTATCAATATTATCACGAAGATATTTGCGTGTGGCGTCATCACAGCGATCTGTTCCCATATAAGGCATATCAAAGGCTTTTTCGAGTTCAGCTAAGGCTTTTGCCGCCCTTTCCGAATCCGTATTGTAAGTATCAAGCCATTCCTGCATCCAAGAATATTCCCAAAGGTTAGATGCTCTTGTATCGCCATATCCTATCTGAAAAGACGCTCCCGTATCTTCGCCTTCCAAAGCATCAGGCGGCGTAAAGCCCTCCGGCCAATTCAAACTCTCAATGGTCGTTAGGTATTCTTCTTCAATGGTAGCAAAGTCCGTGAAACCTCTTGTGTTTGTGTCGGAGTCCGAAGAAGTGGAGCAGCCTGCCAGCATAATCACCAGCAAAGAAATCATAACACACAATAACAGTCTGTACGGTCTTTCGGATTTTGAGATTGTTCGTTTCATTTTGTTTCCTCCTTGAATTGAGTTTTATTATCTAAGAGCCAATGCAGGCTCTAATTTTGCTGCTTTCAATGCTGGTAATAATCCGCCCAATAATGCTGTAAGCACAGACACAGCAACTGCAACAACAGCAACGCTGATTGGATAACTCGGTGTTCCCACCGGGGAATCCACAGGGAGCAACGCTCCAATACAATGCACCAAAATCAGCGAAATCAAAATAGCTGCAAGGCAAACGAATATTGATAAAATCAACTGTGAGCCTAAAACCAATGCCACAATATTTGTTCGTGAAGCACCTATCGCTCTGCGGATCAGCAACTCATGTGTGCGCTGTTCCAATGAAGATAGTCCGATATTGATCTGCCCTAATACGGAAACAAACAGCAACAAAAGCGAAGTAACCAAAAGCCCTAATTGCAGTATGGACAATACCGAATCATAGGTATCTCCAATATCACTCCGCCCAGCACTTTCCCAGTAACCGCCAATGGTATCAGTCAAAATGTCGCCAAGGGCAGAATGTATCTGTTCGATTGTCAGTCCTGTTGTGGGATGCCAATACACATTTGCATTTTGTACTTGCCACATTGCTGGTGCGAAATTGAGGATCGCCGCAGAATCCGCATAGATAGTCGGAAAATCCCTGCCATCGTTTACTACTCCGACAATATTGAATGGGGTTAACGAAAGTGTGCTTTTTACATTTCCTGCAGCATAGGGCGAATCATTAAAATAGTTTTTAGCTTCTTTGTTTATGACCACTTCAAGCGAGCCGCCCTCACTCGAAGGCTCTAACCATCTACCGGATGTCATTGGAAGATTATAGACTTGACTATATGCCTCCGTGGTGCAAACTAAATCAAAAGCCATCAGGTTTTGGTAAACATCATTCGGCGGTATTGGCGTTAAATCTTTCATTGGTGCAAATCGAATATCTTCTCCCATAGAAAAAGTAACAACGGCTACATCATCAATGGCTTCAAATCTCTGGAATAATTGTTCCATTTTATTTCTATCGTGAAAATCGGATTCCGTTATCACGAATGAGTAAGTAGGTGACCAGCCATATACCTGTGCGTTTACGGAAATCAAATACTCCCGTCCAAGCGTACCAACTAATACCGATCCAAGCATTGCGATAATGCCTACAAGCATTGAAACACTTGTCAGAATACTTCTAAGTGGAGACAGACGAAGGTCTTTAAGTATCATTTTTAGCACAAGTTATCCTCCCTCCATCCATTTCAAAAATCGTATCACAGGTATCTGCAATATCAGGATCGTGCGTAACCAACAGCAGCATAATTCCATTTTCTTTTACGACGCTGTGCAACAGTTCCATAATCTGCGTTCCCGTCTTTTTATCCAACGCTCCCGTAGGCTCATCACATAAAATGGCTTCCGGAGATACTGCAAGCGCCCTTGCGATTGCAACTCTTTGTTGTTCACCGCCGGACAAATTGATTGGGTAATCATTTTCCTTGCTTTCTAAGCCGACACTTTTTAGCAAGCCTGTAATTATCTCGTGACGCTGTTTGGCGGTAAACGACTTTTTGGCATAGAGTAGGGGTAATTCGATATTTTCCCATACCCGCAAGTGCTTAATCAGAGAGTAGTTCTGAAATACAAATCCGATATTATTGGCTCGCAGTATAGACAGATCACGGTCTTTCAAAGCAGAAATAGATATACCATCATAAAGGTACTCGCCCTCATATTCCCGATTTAACAAGCCAATAATGGATATAAGGCTTGTTTTGCCTGAGCCGGACTTTCCGACAATGGCATAACTGCGCCCTCGTTGCAATTCCATATTAGCGTTGGTTACTGTTGTCAGCATATCGCCATTATTCAATTTGACGCTTGCTTTCAAATCCTTTATTTTGATTAAAGTCTTTTCGGAAATTCCTTTCATTTTATCAAATCCCCCTCGGATCAAGGTTTGGCGGAGTAGCAGAAACTACATCGCCCTCCTCTAAGCCGGACAGTATTTCTATATTGGCTCCGTCTGTCACACCCAATGTCACTTTTGTTTCCACTCTTTCTCCATTCGGAGTAATTACAGTAACCAATCCCGTCCCTTGTCTACCCGCTATTACCGACAGCGGCAATATAAGGACATCATTTCTCGTTGTCGCCGTTATGACTACCGTTGCACTTTGCCCCGATTTCACATCGACTGTTTGACTGATCAAGCATTGCAGAATGCCCTCTTGCGGCACGATTCCCGTAAACGCATTTTCATCTGCGGCAGGCGACACCACGGCAATCATATCGGTTGGTCCTACACCATCATATACTTGAAATTTTGCTTTCAACTCTGCATACTCCGGTAAGGTACTCAAAAAATTATCTGCCTCTACATTGAGGGCAAATCCTGTATAATGCACTATCGCTACGGGATAATTACTCGGTACGCTTTCATTGGATGGGGCAATAGAGGTAATTGTACCATCCACCGGAGATTTCAATTCTTTGCCGTTCACAGTTCCAATAATTTGCCCGGCAGTGATTTTTTCTTCTAATTCTACCGCTGTATTAAATATGCCATTTTCGGGTGAGAAAATAATAAACGGTACTGCCGGAACAATAGTCGTTTGCGTTGAAACGGTTGGAGTAATTGTCCCTCGTACAACTGATACCGTTTTTTCTGCGGATGTTGCGCTATCTGTAAGATTGTTTTCGTCTGTCTGCCCAATTGCAGAGCAGGCAGATAGCGTAAATACAAGAAACAAAATAGAACATAGCAGCATTTGTTTTCTTAGCAACTTCATCATTCCTCCTTATGCTGTATCACAAAAAATACGAGCCTCTATCTTGATACTTTTATTGTACCAAAACAGAAGCCCGTATTTTCTTGATTGCTCGTAAGATATTCCTCTTTTTTTCTATGCAAATTCTTACAATTTTCCTACGCCAACGGCAAAGTAATTGAAAACTTGTTTTGATCCTCTTGGCTCTCTGCAACGATTGTACCATTGTGTAGTTCAACAATCTGCTTTGCAATCGCCAAACCTAATCCAGCTCCTCCACTGCTTGTACTTCTCGCTGCGTCAAGCCGATAAAACTGCTCGAAAATCCTGTTTAACTTTTCTTCCGGCAGAGTATCGCCGTGGTTACAAAAAATAATGCTGACCGTATCTTCCTGACATTGTGCGCTGATCGCGATATCCGTATTTTCAAAACTGTAGATAACCGCATTTCTCAAAAGGTTATCAAAAACACGCTGAATTTTGTCTGCGTCACATCGAAGCATTATATCATCATCAACACAAAGATTACATTGCAAATTCTTTGATTTGAGCATAGGCTTAAATTCATATACAAGTTGCTCCAGCAGGCGAGTTAAATTGATTTTCGTGTATTGTAATGTAATATCGTATATATTGAATCGTGTTATCTCGAAAAACTCGTTAATCAGATCCTCTAACCGTTCTGCCTTACCAAGAGTGATTGAAAGGTACTTTTCTCGAAGTTCCTTTGAGATTTGCGACTCATCACGCAGTAAAGTAAGATACCCGATTACAGAAGAAAGCGGTGTTTTCAAATCGTGTGCAAGATACATAATCAGGTCATTTTTTCGCTGCTCATTTTCTTTTGCAAGCCTTGCATTACTTTCAGCCTCTTGTTTTAACTGATTGATGTTAGCGGCGATTTCACTCAACTCCGGGGACATTTCAATGTAACTGACATTCTGATCGAACATTTTTCCTGTCGCAGCCTGTACCTCGTACACATAGGCGACTACTTTTTTCAAAAGTAGGTATGTCATGTATATAATACAGCCACCCCACACGATTACAGCCACTATATAAAGATATACTGTTCTGTAATACAAGTAATAATACAAAACATACTTGCGGAGAATTTCCTCTGCCATAATTCCTAAAAGAAAAGTACCGCCAAAAATAAGCACAGAGCAAATCGCACATTGAATTACATACCCTTTGAACAAGGTAGAGAGCAGATAGTTTTTTTCTTTTTTATTCAATTTCATACCCTACCCCCCAAACAGTTTTAATGAACTTCGGATTTTTTGAAGGTTCATTCAATTTTTCCCGAAGCCGCCCAATGTGCGCCATTACCGTATTGTTACTGTTGCGAAGATACTTTTCTTTCCACACGGCTTCAAATAATTCCTCCGAGGCGACAACTTTACCCTGATGTTCGCACAGATACCACAGAATAGAAAACTCCAACGGAGTCAAGGCTATTTCTTTGCCATACAAGTAGCACTTGTGGCTGACTCTGTTTATCAGTAGACCTCTGATGTCATACTCGTCTTTTTCTTCGGATTGGCTCAAATTAGGACTGTTATAGCTCTGATAACGCCTTAATTGCGTCTTTACTCTTGCCACAACCTCTAAAGGATTAAACGGTTTCGTTATATAATCATCCGCACCAATCGTAAGCCCCATAATCTTGTCGCTATCCTCAATTTTGGCGGTAAGCATAATAATAGGGAAGTAAAACTTTTCCCGAATTTTTTGGCAAAGTCGAAAACCATCAATATCCGGCAGCATAATATCAAGTATCGCTAAATCAATCTGCGACTGTTTGATACATTTCATCGCCTCTAACCCATTATAACATTTATATACTGAATAACCATCGTTACTCAAATACACTTCAAGCAGATCAACGATTTCTTTTTCGTCATCCACAATTAAAATCTTCTTGTTCATTGATCCTACACCTCATTTTCGGGTACGGCTTCCATTATGTCGCCAAAATCACACTCTAAGTATTCGCATATATTCAACAGCACGGGAAGGGTAACATTTTCATTTTTTCCGAGTTTCGCAAATGTACTTTTGCTTGCCCCGACCGCTTCTCGTAATTGACTCTTTTTCATTCCCTTGTCAATCAGAAGTTTCCAAAGTTTGTTGTACCGTACTTTCATTTCCGCACCTCCACCCAAATATAGTTTGTATTATAGCACTTTGAGAGTGAAATCGCAATTATTAAGTCTGTATTTTGAGACTTTTAGTTTTCAAACCGGCACAATATCTTTCTGATATGTAATCCAACCGCCTGCAAAATGCAGGCGGCTTGTGTATTTTAATAGGCAGGTGCGCCGTAGCCAAGAATCTCGTAATAACCGATAGAATACTCATTGACTCGGCAACTGTCGCCGGAGTTGCCCTCGACCGTATAAACCTTGCCGTTTTCGACCTTTTGAACAATACCCGTATGGTCGGATAATCCATCCTGACCACTTTCGTCTGCCCAATCGAAGAAAATAATCATTCCGGGGGCAGGCTCGGCGCTGCCATCCAGCCATTGTCCACGATCCTTAAACCATTGTACTCCGTTGACACAGCCTGCATATTTTGGGATAACTCCAGCGTCGATATAGCCGCACTCGTTGGCACACCAAGATACAAAGCAAGCACACCATTCTACACGGGAGTTAAAACCGTACCACGACCAATACGGCTGACCGCCCACATTGCCAACCAGAGAGAGTGCAACGGTCACGATCTGTCCGTCGCCGCCTGTAATGCCGTAAAGCACCTGTGACCAAAGGTAATTGTTTTCATCTGCAAGCAGTTCAGCGAGGTAGCCTTTCTGTTCTTCGTTAAAACCATATTGCGCCGCCATTTCCTCGGCAGTCTTGTGGCTGACGGTAATATACAGATAGGTTTGTGTGACCGTGCTTTCAGTTTCCACGATATTACCGTGTCCGTCATCGGTTTCGGTAATAACTGTTTCGGTCTTGCTCTCTGTTCGGGAAGATATTTGATTCATCTCCCAAAAGATGTCTTTTAAGAGTTGCTTTTTGCCATCGTCCATTGTGGCAACCTCTTGGGGGTTATCTTGATCCGTATTCGTTTTTACAGAGTAAACGGCAAGCACCTCTTTCCAAACGGCTCTGCTGCCACTCATTTCAAGAACATCATAGGATACCGAGTTCTTTTCCTCTTGCAGCTTGGTATCGTATTCGGTATTGATTTCCTGCACAACGGTCTGCATACTCATTCCAGTGCCGGAATCTTCGTCTGAGAAGAAAATGCCAAATACTGAGCCGAGGATCATACCAATCAGGCAAATCACGATAATAACCAAAACCGCCACCCAGCCGCCTGCGGCGATAGCGGCAATCAAGGCTTTCGTTCCGGCAATAATCGCTTTAATGGCAAGTGCGGTCGCTTTGGCAATCGCCTTTACCGTAACCACGGCGGCTTTTGCCGCAGCCCTTGCCGCTTGTGCTGCTCTCTGTGCAGTTTTAACCGTAATGATTGAATCCACCTAAAAATCCTGGATTGCTATGCCCCCGCTTATGCCCCTTGTCATCATAATGGTTTAAACCGCCAAAGAATCCTGGTCGACTCTCACCTACTTTATGCCCGTTATTGTCATAATGATTCATACCACCAAAAAAGGAAGGCGAACTATGTCCGATTTTCTTTCCATTTGCATCATAGTCGTTCATACCACCAAAGAATCCTGGTCTGCTATATCCTTTTTTACTCATAATGTCATCCTCCTGACTCTATTAGCCTCTTGTTTGATCTCAGAATAACACACTTTTCTCATTTGGAAGTCGCATAACAGGCGACATTCTTTTATCGCATTTACATTCATTATACCATTTATAATTCTTCCGACAATACGCAATAAAGCCGGAAGCCACGTTATCATCCATGACCTCCGACTCGTTCTGCTTATTCTACACTGTCCTTACACCCAAATCAACTCCTCTCTCCGTTTTATCTTTTCCCTGCTTTTCTTGAATAATCCTCTTATTGATCTCAAGCCGTTCATGAATGGATAATTTCTTATCTTTTCCATCTACCGCCTGCTTCTGCTGTGCCGGTTTTCTATCTGTTTTTCCTACATCCTTAACAACTTCATTCGCTTCGGTACTTGTTACCCTCTCATCTGCTCTTCCTTCATATCTTTCTGCTATCTGCTGTTCTCGTCTCTCCTTCACACCTTTTTCCTCCAGATTGCAAAAACTCTGCAGATACGGAAGCACATGATTCTGCATGTCTGTCAGATCTTCCATATACTTTTGGAACTCTTCACTTCCTTTGCCTTTCTGGTAATTGATCCAATACTCATCTGTAAGCTTCATTTCATTATCATACTTCAACTGACTCACAATACCGCCATGTCCATTTCCAATATCCATTGACTTCTTAAAATGATGCAGCATCTGTTCACCTTTTTCCTCATAATATACAGTCACATATATCTTTGCAATTTTTGTAGGTTCCTCTGTCTTCGGATCACGTTTTGCATACCATTCTTTATCCATTTCTGCTGTTTTTGCATCCAGCTCAGACAGCTTCTGACATCTTGGATTCATCAGATACAAAATCTTGCGGTTTCGTTCTTTCAGTTCACCAATATCTGCTTTGGCTACTTCCATGGTTGGGATAATCGCATGGTGATCGGATACTTTCTTTGAATTTAATACCTTACTCACGTCTGGGTGATATTCCAGACCTTCAGCATAAGGCATTTTCCCAAGTAACATCTGAATCAGTGTTTCAGTGCTTTCTCCCATCTCATCTGTCAGATACTGGCTGTCTGTTCTCGGATAAGTGACCAGCTTCTGCTCATACATCTCCTGCACGGCATCCAATGTCTGCTGTGCGGTATAACCAAACATTCTGTTTGCTTCCCTCTGCAGAGTGGTCAAATCATAGAGCTTCGGAGGACGGACCGTTTTTTCTTTCACATCATCCTTTTCCACTTCGCACATACGCTCCATACAGTCCGCAGCCACTCTATCTGCATCTTCTTTTTTCTGAAAATGCTCTGTGACCGCATCCATCTCGTCAAACTTGATATGAGCCATATAATATTTTTCTTTGGTAAATTCCTTGATCTTCTGATTTCGATCCACGATCATGGCAAGTGTTGGTGTCTGTACTCTTCCAACTTTCAGATTCTGGTTATACAGAACGGAAAAAAGACGGCTCGCATTGATTCCCACCAGCCAGTCTGCCTTTGCCCTGCAAAGTGCTGACTGATAGAGACTGTCATAACACGAACCGTCTTTTAATGACGCAAATCCATCTTTAATTGCCTGTTCCTCCATGGAAGAGATCCAGAGCCGCTTCATCGGCTTTTTGCATCCTGCCTGCTCATACACCAGACGGAAGATTAGTTCTCCTTCCCGCCCGGCATCTGTAGCACAGATTACTTCATCTACTTTGGAATCTCGCATCAGTTTTTTCAAGATTCCAAACTGCTTTTTCGTGCCTTCCAATACCCTGTGTTTCCAACATTCCGGCACAATCGGCAGATCTTCATATCTCCATTTTTTATATTTTTCATCGTATTCTGATGCATCACATAATCCAACCAGATGTCCTACGCACCAGGAAACGAGATAACCGTTTCCTTCCACGTAGCCATCTTTTCTTGTTCTGGCTCCAATCACGGAAGCCAGTGCCATCGCAACCGATGGCTTTTCTGCAATCACTAATTTCATTTACTCCTGCTCCTCTTCTTCATCTTCCAGCACAGCATCATCAAAATCCTCGTCTCTCAGGATTTCTGGTTCTATACTTTCTTCCTGCTCATCTGCATCGTCTACTTCCCGCTTTTCAGATTCTGAATCTTCGGATTCATCTTCATCCTCTTCCATCTCATCCTCGTCATCATATTCATGCTTTGGTTTATAGACTTTGAAGTAATATCCTCCTGCCGCAGCTCCTACTGCAACCAGTGCAATCAGAAGATACGTTCCAAATGGACTTTTATCTTCTGGCATCTGGATTTCATCCTCTACCTTATCTTTCTCAGCTGTCTCAGTTGTTTCCGGCTTTTCTTCTTCAGCCTGTTTCTCTGGTTCTGCATAAACAGTATCTACTTCCGGAAGTGTCACGGAATCAGAAAGTGTGAAGTTCATCAGATCTTTCTCGCTGACTTCTGTAAGGAAATACACATTATCCTGAGATTTTGAATTGTCGATGATCAGATAAAAAATCTTACCACTCTTAGTTGAAATGGTATAAAACTCTTTTGTGCCTTCCGTAGCTGTTTTAGTAACAGAATCTGCTGTCTCGCCTTCTTTATTAAGCTGTTCCTCAATACCTGTCACTGTCCGATCATCCACAGTTCCTTTTGCATCTGTTGGCTCAGAAGCTTGTGCATCCTGCGGAAGCGGAGAAGTCGTTGTTTTTTCAGTTCCCGTTGCATCTGCACTGGTCGTAGTTGCCATTGCACCATTGCTGTCACTGGAGGTTTTCTGTTTCTCTGCCTGCTTCTTTGCCCATTCATAATAAGGATTCTGCAACACATACTTTTCAGAAGTATTTCCGGCACCGTCTGTTACCGTAATCTCAATCTGTTTTGTAGTAAAATCTTTCTGTGTCAGTTGCACTCTCAGCATTCCATCCTTCAGATCTGTATAAGTGGTGCCATTAACTGTTACTGCAGTAATCCCGGATACTGTATCATTCCCCTGAATCGTCAGCACACCATCTGTCAGGGAAGCAGAGAGTGTCGGCTTTTCCGTGTCATAACACTTAATAGAACGATTCTGCTCATACACCTTTCCATCACCATCTGTCACACGCACATACACTGTCTGATTTCCTGTGATCGTGATACTTCCGCTTCCAGTTACATCCTGCCAGCTTCCATCTTTTCCTGCTTTTGCTTCAATCTTTGCTATTGAGAAACCTTCCGGCATATGGCTGGCATCTACCGTAACAGCAATGGTTGTTTCTCCCTGTTTCCATCCATCCGGTTTCTCAATCGTGATTGCAGGCGTGGTATTCTCAGCTGCATAAGCAGTCTGTGTCTGGAGCAAAGGTGTTGTCAGGCAAAGAAATGTCGTTGCTGCAAGCAGACTCTTTTTTACCCTGCTTTTAGTATTTGTTCTCTTCTTCTGTTTCATTTTTTCCAGATTCATCATCGGCTTTTATTTCCTCCTTCTGTATTTCTACCCTGCCGGGCAACTCATTTTTCATTTTCTTTTTAAAAGCTTCCAATTCCGGAATACTCATATCCATTGCACGGATAATTCTTACAATTTCCAGATTTTCTGCTTCTGTTTTTGCAATCTCCGCAGCCTTGAACCGCTTTAAATCTGCTTCATATCTGGCTTTAGATGCTTCCATTTTTTCCTTGGCTTTCTCATAATCTGCCGTTGCTTTTTCAAGACTTTTCATCTCTTCTCCTTTCCGGGCGGCTGTTATACCGCCCTTTTCCTTACCATCGCCCGAATCCATAGAAATGGCTCTGCCAGTATGGAGAGTTGATGGACGTGTACTGAACCGGATGCCCACAATGGATCATCTGACCATTGCCCACATAGATTCCAATATACGTTACTGGTTCTCCTGCATCGTAGGTTCCGGTAAAGAAGATCAGATCTCCTGGCTGTGCTTCTGACTGGGATACTGGCGTACAAATGTTGTACAGTCCCTGTGCAGTCAGCCTTCCCGTATTTCTTACCCCGGAATGAACCAGACAGTAGCTGACAAATCCGGAACAATCGAATCCACTTGGGGAATATCCGCCCCACACATACGGTGTTCCAAGATATTTTGCAGCCTCTTCCAGTAAACGTTGCGCTGCTTCACTGGTATATTCATTACCACCAAAGCCTGTCCCTTCTCCTGTTTCCAGATAAAAGATCGGGTTTAACCGCTCTCCATTTTTCAAAAGTTCAATGTGAAGATGGCTTCCTGTAGAATTTCCGGTATTTCCTACAAGACCGATCTCATCACCTTTCGTGACGGATGCACCTGCAGATACACTCCGGCTGCTTAAATGTGCATACCGCAGTTCATAGCCTTTACAATAGAAATAATTCTAGCCATTTTTTCATCACCTTTCAATCAATAAAAATGACCGAATCAGCTAAACAGATTTTCATCCATTACGAGCTAATTCGGTCCTGTTTTCGCTATTAAATTGTAATATCATCACTTTCGTGATACAGTAAAAGCATCTCAGATAAAAGCGAATATTTTCTTTCATCTGAATAAGGTTTTTATAAAAGATAGGCCTTTCCTTCATAAATTTGTTGATTCGTTGCAAGTTTTTTTCAGGACCAAATCGCCTCAACCCCTTGTATTTACTGGGTTTCCGTTGATTTAGTCTTATTTTATCATCATCATCACCGGAACGAATCCCGCACCAGTAAAGCAGTTGAAAAGCATAGTAGGAAAGAGGTTTGTCCATCATTTCTTCTGCAAACCGCTTATATTCTTCTTTTGTCCAGAACAACATTTCCTTGCCTTCTTCTTCTCCCAGTGCCCCAGCTTTTCTCGCCGGATTAGTGCTAAGGTCGTAATATTTCACTGCATGATTAAAAATGGTGCTTAATTGTCCATGTATCGTTTTCAGATACGTTGGCGAAAGAGGTTTTCCTGTCTTCGTTTTGAGTTTTCTCATTTGGTTATGCCAGTCCATCACATCTTTAGCTGTAATTTCCGATACTTTACGTTTTCCAAGATACGGAAGAATCTTTTTCTGAATAATATTTTCTTTTGTAAGCCAGGTACTCTGCTTCAAAGAAGGTCTGACATCTTCTTCATACATAGTGCAAAAGCTTTCCATTGTCATATCCACGCTTGCTTTCTTCTGTAATTTGAATTGTAATTCCCAGTCCGCAGCTTCTTTTCTTGTAGAAAATCCTCGTTTGCATTTCTGTTTTCTTGCACCTGTCCAGTCCTGATAACGAATCATTACATACCAGGTGCCATTGTCATTCTTGTAAATTGCCATCCCTAATTCCTCCCATCATTCGATCTTGTTCCATAGAACTGCTCATAAAAATACTTCCGTTCAACTTTTCCTGCGATTGTCTGGCATCCCATTGCCTGCAATTCCCTGTTTAGCCTTTTCATCAGCTTGTATGCGTAGGATTCCGATACTTCCAGGACTTCCATGACCTCTTTCACATTCATAAACATTTTACTCATAGAAAATTTCTCCTTTCTTTTCACTATACTATTTTGTATTGGTTGAATTATACTATACTATTCTGTATGGGTCAAGTACTTTCAATACATTTACCCATACTTTTTTGTATGGATTTTCTTGTCTCTACCATTTGGATATGCTATACTCAACCTATCAAGAAAAAGACAGGAGATATAGCATATGGCAATAGGCGAAAGAATCCACCATTTCAGACTTCTGCGTGGTTTCACGCAGAAATATTTGGGGCAACAGCTGGGATTCAGTGATTCACAGGCTGATGTCCGCATTGCACAGTATGAAAAAGGGGCACGCAGTCCAAAGGAGAAATACCTAAACGCACTGGCTGATATTTTTGAAGTATCCCCTCATGCTCTGGCTGTCCCGGATATTGACAGTTACGTTGGACTGATGCATACCTTATTTACCTTAGAAGACCTTTACGGACTTCACATTGATGAGATTGACGGAGAACTTTGTCTCCGGCTGGACAAATCCAAGGGAACCACCTACCTTTCCATGTTCGATATGTTCCATGAATGGCAGGAACAGGCAGAAAAACTCAAATCCGGCGAGATCACTCAGGAAGAATATGATCAGTGGCGTTACAACTATCCAAAAAACGCAAAATAAAAGCCGACGAAAAAAGGCCTTACCAAATTGATTTCACTCAATTCAGTAAGACCTTTTTTGTCGGTTTCACACATATTACTCGATAACCACAGGATACCTGATAAATAATGCCAAAATATCCAGTGTTATCATTTTGTTATCAAATAGAACTTTATCTGCCCGGAAACACCCTGTTTATAAGGCTTTCCAGAAATTTTTAATTATTCAAACTCCAGACAGACAGTACGGAGTATTAACGCATATAGACGATTTTAAAGGCTTTTTAACCAGTTAAGAGCAACATAGCCACATAATCTAAATTTTAAAAATGCAATAAAAATGCAATGAGTGACACGACTACTTGCTATACTTCCATCGGCTTCTTCTTGATACCAACACTATGAAAAGTCCGATTACAATTAAATATACTTTGAAAGGAAGATCACCATGAATTACAAATTAGAACTCAAACAAATCGTGGAATTTCCACGCTGTCGCATTTACCGTGACTTCATACAAACTTTAATCACTACCAAGAGCATCCGAACTACCGGGGGCTCTTTTCTTTTTTATTATCTGGTATTATGCTCCTATGCAAATTACCGCACATCCTACCGCCGGATGGAACACATTACCTATACCATTGGTCCAGGAGAGTGGATCTGCACAGTCACAGATCTTCAGGAATGGTTTCGCTGCCGTTTCCAACATCAAGCGTTGTCCATCCTTCGATTTTTTGAAGAGCAGAATTACATTACCTACTCTCTTCTCGGCAAAAACCGCCTGGTCAAATTCAAAATATCAGACTGGCCCAAAGACAATACCGTATTGGAATACAACTATCCCTGTAAAAAAGATACAGGGTTTTTCTTTTTCCCGATTGCCAAAGTTCACGAACTAATTGGCATTGGAAAATGCTCGGAAATGGATGTTATTCTGGATCTGTGGATTCATGCAGTTTACAACGATTCCTCTGTCCTGGGATCTGATTCCGGTCCCATTGTCTATTACCGGGATAATACCGGAAATCCCCTTACCAGCTTTAATGAACTGGGTGAAAGGTGGAGTCTGTCAAAGGCATCGGTATCACGACTCTTGAAGAAACTGGAGGAAAAAGAATACATTACACTTATCTCATTTACAGGAAAACACGGAAGCGTAATTTATCTCAACAATTACCTGTCCGTGATGTTTAATATCAGCGACGTTATGATTGACAAGGAGGAGATCGCTATGAAGATGCAATTACCAATCCATGTACCTGAAGAAATCACTATTGAGGATTCTGCTTCTGTTAGCGTTTCAGAAACTGTCACAGACTCACAAATCACCGTTACAAAAAATGATTCCTGCGTTCCAGATTCACACATGAAATTTATCGTGCAAAAAGTCGCAGAACTATTGGATTCACAAGGGATTCCATGTTGCCACTGCTCCAAAACCCGCTATATATTATCTCCATTATCAGCCTGCAAAGATATATTTAATACATTTACTCTAAATATTATCTGTCCCTACGGAAATGCCGCTTATCGGTTTGAGTTGTCCGTAAGTCCAGGGGATGAGTCTGCCCAAAAGATGCCTGCCGTGGCAGAGCCTTCTGCACTGAAAGGGGGGGAATAGACATGGCAAACCGCAATACACAGGGATTTCCTTCACCCGAAGAAGATCCACGTTTTCACGACACCTATCAGTTTTTACGCAGATACCGGGATGCAACCTACAGCCTGAAGGTAGTCGTACACCAGATAGAGCACCAGTTTAAGCTCCAATACGACAATGACATCGACAAATTTCTGGACTCCATCTATGCTGCCGGGGCTGATCTTACCGGAAGCGACATCGAACAACGGGCAAAAAGTATTGCCAGAAGCAACCAGATGCTGAAGCTTTTGGAATCATCCATCGATCTCCTCCGGAACAATCACAAGCATGGGGAACAGTATTACTGGATTCTCTACTACGCTTTTCTCTCTCCACAGGAAATGAAAAATACAGATGAGATATTGGATAAGCTGGCTCACCACATCACCAATATTTCCTACCGCACCTATTACCGGAAACGCAGGGCTGCGATTGAAGCACTCAGTACCATCCTTTGGGGATTTACTGCAAAAGAGACATTGGATACGCTCAACAAGTTCTTTCCAGAGTAATACATATCGCCTATCTCCTCGGCTTTTCGTAATATCATAAAAATGTTATACTAAAAAATGCAAAATATATATTGACTCTCACGGAACGTCATAGCGTACAGTTATCTTATCAGGAACAGGAGGTCAGCAACTATGAGGACAGTCAAAGAAATATCAGAACTTACAGGTATCAGCGTTCGCACGCTTCACTATTACGATGAAATCGGGCTTTTAAAACCAACACAAAAAAGTGATGCGGGATACCGGCTTTATGACGATAGGGCATTGGAAATATTACAGCAGATTCTGTTTTTCCGTGAGTTTGACATTCCTTTGAAAGAAATCAAAGCTGTTCTGGAGAATCCTGCTCTTGAAAGGAACCAGATCTTGCAAATGCAGAGAAAAATGTTGGTAGCAAAGAAAGAACGTATGGAACATCTGATTGCCAGCATTGATGATATCCTGAAAGGAGAGAATAAAATGGATTTTGCGATTTTTAGTAAAACGGAAGTTGAAGAAATGTTCCAAACTATGTTTGAACATATGCCTGACAATATGAAAGAACTTGCTGTAAAAGAGTTTGGAAGCATTGAAGAATGGAAAAAGCATTATATTAAGACAGTTTCATCAGAAGAAATGCAGAAAGGCTATGCTAAAGTTGTTGAGTGGTATGGAGGAAAAGAGCAATTCCTGTCTGTTGCCAACAATCCTATTAGCAAAGAGGCTGCAGAAAGTTACAACCAACAATTTGACAATCTTTTATACAAATTAGCAGCTAAAAAAGTATGTTCACCAGATTCTTCTGAAGTAAGAGAACTTGTTTCCGAATACGGTTTTCTTATGAAACAACTTTCACAGATAAAGAAAGAACACGGTCTGATGGTTGCACAGGCTCAATATTACCGTAATGAAAAAATCAAACCTATGATAGATGAAAAATACGGCAATGGTACAGCCGAATTCTTCGCACAAGCTTTCGAAGCATTTTATAAAGACAAGTAATCATTAGAACTACACAAAAGCACAACAATACACCATGCAGGGAATCAAAATGGTTTCCTGCTTTTTTTATGCCAACCAGTGAAAATGGCACAGAAATGACCTGCTTCTGCGATTGAAGCGTAAAATTACCCATGCTACAATAGGTATTGCTTATAGTTTTCCTTATTTCCAGCACCCATAGATGGTGCTTTTTTTGTACCTGTAAATTCAATCGCTGACAGCAGGTTCTATGTACTTTGTACGTACACTATACTTACAATACCAAACGTATTCTGTACGTACAGCCATACATATAAAGTTTCCTATTATATATAGAAGGGAGTCAATCATGAAAACAAGGAACGAAATCTATCAAGGAGAGGGAGCCAAGCTCTTACGGTTCATTACCACTTACCATACTCTGAGGTATGACCAGGTTTTACAACTTTTCTCCCGACATGAGCAGTCTATCAAGTCATTGATTACCAGCCTCATCAAACAAGGGCGCATCATTTACGATAAAGAGCATGACCTTCTTTGTGACAGCCAGCAGTCTGCTGAGAATCCTGACTATGCTATAATTACATGCTTCTGGGTACTGCTGGATTTTAAGAAAGGTGTTGTATACCACACCAGTGGCGAATTTCCAATCAAGCTCAATTTCTTTTCGCAAGATGAACAATACGAAATCATCTATATCGGTGAAGAACAGGAGGCTCTGATCAATCATGTGATGGAAAGTATCCCATCACATGGTTCCAAACGCCTGATTGTCTTAGAATCCGAAAGCCAGGCTGCCAAAATCACCATTGATGATGTAGCCGCTTACTGCCTTGTAAATGAATCCGGTGCTGTCAGTTACTACATGAGAAAGTAGGTTATTATGACGCAAAATACACCAACCATTTACCAGCGGCTTGAAAAACTGGAAGGGGAGCTGCAAAAACTGACGAATACCGTTTACGCTCTGAAGGTCACTGATATCCAGAATTATGATAAAAATTTTGAGGAACTGAGCGTCAGTGCTGCTCTTCGGGCGGAGCGGATTGCCTGCCAGATGCGTAACCTTGTCTGTCCGGCTCTCTCCCCAAATCAAGCAGCTTATCTTCCCAAAGCGGCAGATGCACAGGGAATGCGGATTGCAGAACAGCAGGGGATTCTCACCATTACGCTTCCCGGACTGCTTCCGAAACGAAGAGTCCACACAAACACTGCATTTCTCCATGAACCGCTTAATTATATGCTTCGGGAGTATGTAAAACAAAATGCCCTGCCCCTCTATCGTGACTGCATGATATGCTTCAGTCAAATATATGACAGGGAACTTCCTCAAAGACGTATCCGGGATTATGACAATTTGGAGTTTAAACAGATTCTGGATACACTTTGTACTTATGTTCTGACAGATGACAGCGGCTTTTTCTGTGATTCCTACTACACGACACAGCTTGGCTTAAAGGACTGTACACTGGTATCGGTTATGGAAAAAGCTGACTTTCCGAAATGGCTGCAGAACCAGAAAAATCATCACGAAAGCATGTCGGAAAATCTCCTGACTTCTCAGGCAGAAATCCGACATCGGTAAGAACCACCGCAGGGAACTTTGTTTTCTTGCTTTTTTATCTCCAAACCGCCGGAGATTTACCCAAGTATAGGCTTGCATGGGTAAGAACTGAATTGAGGTGATGCTTATTTGATAAGACCTGACACTACGAAATACCGCTTACTGGAAATGATAGGGATGTGCGGAGAATTTCCCGCAGACCAGCTAAACAGACTCATCCCCAGTGCCTCCTATGCGGAAAAACTCATTACGGATTTGAAGGCAGAACACCTCATCCGTACCCACTACCGGGATGCTCTCAGAGGCTACCGGCTGACCAAAGCTGCGAAAGAGATGCTGTTATCTGTCTCGCCGCTGCGTTTCCAGTACTATCTGACCGGCAATACCGAGACGAACCTTATCCGAAGTGAAATATCCCGCCGTATCCGCTTACATCAGAAAGCCGAAACGTATCTGACACTCCTTCATGCCGGGATTTCCTTTTATCCGGATGTAAAACCTGACATCTTCTGTAATCACCGCGAAGCTGGTTCCATCGGTATGCGAAGCCTTCCTCTTTTTTACGCTTCCAGAGAAATTAAGGAACTGGGCCCGGAGACCACGAAGATTAGGAACTCCCGCAGCATGGGCATCCTGATGGCACCGCAATGTGTCTATGTCCTTTACAACACGGGAAACGGAGTCCTGAAATGGGAATATCGAACGGAAGTCCGCTTAAACGCCTTCCTGCAGCATTACCTGCAAGGCTACCCTTACAACGGACATCCACAGATCCGGGCAATCATGACCGGAACCGACATGGAAATGGCTTTCCGGCTGTTTACCAGTACAGGAGGCTACAAAAAGAGCCTGTTTATGCTGGACACTTCCTTCGAGCATTTCCATTACCTTCCCAATACTCCGGAAGGGGAAGTGCTTTTAAAACTGCTGGTTCACCCTGAGATCATGGAAAAGCTGGACAACCTCCTGCTGTCCGATCTGGGCTGCCGCAGCGATTCAATTCCACTGGAACATGATGCCACGGATGCTTCCGGGAACCCCATCCTTCTTGCTTATGATTTTGACATGCAGCGAATCAACCGGTTCAATACCGGCTTAAATGTATACGGCAGATCCGGGAACCTGATCTGTTTCGATTTTCAGATTCCGGTCCTGAAAAAATACTTAACTGCCACAATCCATTTCTCCAGTATTGACCTTTGCAAATTCAAAAGGGGGTTTTTACATGAACCGTAAATGGTGGAAGCTCATTTATATGCTTCCGATCACCTTCTGCACCCTCTATGCAGGAGGCTATGTTGCTCAATTTATCCGCAACTATCAGACCTGGGAATCTGCCGGCAATTTTGCCGGAAACGGAACTGCCCCGCAGATCCCCTCCCCGCACCCGCTCGCCTGTCTGGATGCCCTGACTGCTTTCCCGTACAATCTGTATGGGATTTTTCTATGTCTGGCAGCTTTTGGACTCCTGACCTTCCTTCTCATGCGTATGGGATTTGACCGAAACGGGGAAATAACAGACCGGGACCGGAACCTGAATTATTCCACAAAGGGAACCTATGGGACTTCCGGTTTTATGACTTTGGAGGAAATGCATCAGGTACTGGAGCTTACGAATGATGTCAAGAAACACAAGGGAACCATTCTTGGAAAACTGAACGGAAAAGCCGTTTGTCTCCCGAAGGATACCCGCATGAACCGGAATATTGCCGTTTACGGTGCCAGCGGTTCCATGAAAAGCCGGGCCTTTGCACGCAACATGATCTTCCAGTGTGTTGCCCGCGGGGAAAGCCTCATCATCACCGATCCAAAATCGGAATTGTACGAAAGTACAGCCACTTACCTTGAGAATGCCGGATATATCGTGAAATCCTTTAATCTTGTAAACCCGGAAAACTCGGATAGCTGGAATTGTCTGGGTGAAATTGGCGGACAGGAAACCATGGCACAAGTATTTGCTGATGTCATCATCCAGAATACCGGTTCTGCCAAAGGCGATCACTTCTGGGACAATGCCGAGATGAACTTATTAAAAGCTCTGATTCTCTATGTGGATCAGGGATTCCCACCGGAGGCAAAGAATATCGGACAGGTATACAAACTCCTGACCATGAGTTCGGAAAAAGAACTGAACAGCCTCTTTGACCTGCTTCCGGTCTCCCATCCGGCAAAAGTCCCCTACTGCATCTATAAGCAGGCAAGTGACACGGTACGTTCCGGCGTCATCATCGGACTCGGTTCCAGACTTCAGGTATTCCAGAACAAGCTGATCCGCCAGATCACTTCCTATGATGAGATCAACCTGACGCTGCCGGGAAAAGAAAAATGTGCATACTTCTGCATCACTTCGGATCAAGACAGCACTTTTGATTTTCTTTCTTCCCTGTTTATGACCTTCGTATTTATCAAACTGGTCCGTTATGCAGACACCTATGGGGAAGATGGAAAACTGCCGGTTCCGGTACATATCCTGGCTGATGAGCTGGCGAATACGGGAGCAATCCTATCGCTCAACAAAAAGATTTCCGTGATCCGAAGTCGAAACCTCAGTATTTCCTGCATTTTCCAGAACCTGCCTCAGATGCAGAACCGGTATCCCTTAAACCAATGGCAGGAAATCATCGGGAACTGCGACACTCAGCTATTTTTAGGCTGTACGGATGAGGTAACTGCTACATTTATCTCTAACCGCTCCGGTGATGTGACCGTTGGTGTCAGCAGCGAAGCCAAACAATTAAATAGCTGGAGGGTATCCGATTATACACCGGAATACCGCCAGACCAGATCCATCGGGAAACGAAAGCTCTTAACTCCGGATGAGATCCTACGCCTGCCTCTGGATACCGCACTGATTATCCTGCGTGGCCAGAAAGTCCTGCAGGTAGAAAAATACGATTACACCCTGCACCCGGATGCCAAAAAACTCATTCCCCGGAAGGCTTCCGAGCATATTCCGGAATGGAGAAAAGGAGCATGTAGTGAAGAATATACGTACACTCCAACTATTCCTGCTTCCCACCCGAAAAAAACCGCTTCTTATGGAAAGCAGAAAAAGAAAAAAGCTGAACCGCACTTTGACCAGCAAAGCGTTTATCAGGAACCTGGCTATCACGATTTCCCGGATGACTTCTCAGCAGATAACTATTCGGATCACACAGACATGGTTCCTTTAGATAAAGATTCTATCATGTCATAATTTGAAAGGAGACACTATGATGCCAAACGAAACAACCAACACACCTATTTTAACTCTGGATTCCGATGCGAAGCTGGAAACAGCCCAGTCCATTTCAGACCTTACCTGGCATGAGATCCAGAATGCCTACCGTACCCGCCGGATCTTAACCGGAATGCTTGGCGGTATCGAGAAAACAGAAAACGGCAGCCTCATTGCCGTGGTTTACTACAAGGATTTCCGTACTGTCATCCCAGTAACTGAGATGATGATCCATCTCATGCAGGATGAAGCACACGATTATGGGGAGCTTGCTCTGCGGCAGAACAAAATCCTCAACAATATGCTTGGATGTGAGATTGATTTTCTGATTAAGGGATTAGATCCGAAGACACGCAGCATTGTCGCCAGCCGGAAAGAAGCGATGCTGAAGAAACGCCAGATCTTCTATCTGGATAAAGATGCTTCCGGAATGCCGAAAGTTTATGAAGACCGTATCGTGCAGGCAAGAGTCATTGCTGTTGCGGAAAAGGTAGTCCGGGCAGAAATTTTCGGTGTGGAAACCTCCATTCTTGCCAGAGACCTGTCCTTCGACTGGATGGGTGATGCCAGAGAACGCTTCCAGGTAGGCGATCACATCCTGGTACGCATCCTGGATGTGCGGGCAGACTCACCGGAGCAGGTCATTGTCCACGCAGATGTCAAAAGTGTGGAAGGCAACACCAGCAAGGAAAACATGAAAAAATGTAAGATTCAGGGAAAATACGCCGGAACTGTGGAAGACATCCATAAAGGCACCGTCTTTGTCCGGCTCTCCATCGGTGTCAATGCCATTGCCCACTCCTGCTATGACAGCCGGACAGTCGGGAAAAAGGATCAGGTATCCTTTGTGGTGACGCATATTGATGAAGAGCGTAATGTTGCCCTCGGCATCATCACCCGCATCATCAAGCAGACCATATAAGGCTTCCACCTTATTTTTAAATAGCTTTTTTTCATATACAGCACCAATTAGTCCAGCAAATACTCACGATACAGCTACATAAGGTGACAGAATAAAGTATTTTTCAGACCATTACCTTATTGTACTGAAAACGGTAACGTGTTATACTGATTCGGTATTACTGAACCGGAAAGACGGATGCATTTCGATTTTGCCCTCTAGTATCCAAGGAGGGTGATGCCCATGAATACAATGGAAGTATTGACTTTACTATTGGTAATTTTTGCGGCTTTGACTTATATAGATCGACATAATAAGAAATAGCATCCACGACCCTAGGAAAGTTTTGGATGCTATGACTTATACATAGAATATAAAATTTAACTGAGGGCATCAGATTTTGCATCTGAATACCTTTCTTGAGTTCATTATACACTGGGGGATTTGAGAAATCAAGTCCCCCTTTTTATTATGACATTGATTAGTATCTGCATTAAACATCAGAAATTTATATTCTTACTCACTGAAACGAATTCTCTCTATCAATGAATCTTTCCTTACTGACTTTGCAATGAATATTGCCAATAACATCTGTATCACAAACAATGTTAAAATTATAATAATAGCTGCTGTTACCGGATAATGGTATGTGCTGATATCAAACATTCCTGTACGCTTTGCATATAAAAACAACGGATATCCTGCAAGACTTCCCACTCCGATACTGATAATAAGAGTGCCTACTGTATAGAATATACCTTCCAACTGGAGCATCTTCATCAACTGACGGTCCGACATTCCGATTGCCTGCATCATGCCAAGTTCCTTTTTTCGCACATGGACACTATTGATCATTGTGTTAATCAAGTTCATAATGCTGATTGCTGCCAGAATGATGATAAATGCATAACATGCACCTCTAGTCATCTGTATGGCATTTTCCCATGTATCGTACTCATTCTTCCAGGTACGCATCTGCAGTCTGCCTGATCCATCCACAATAGCCTGTAGAGATGCTTCCAGTGCCTCATCATAATCCTTATCTGCAATCACCTGAAAATAGCTGGAAGAATTATTTATGGTAAGTTTCTCTGCCCCTTCTTTTGCCATGATAAGACAGTTATAGTTTGTCAGACCACTTCCATATTCACCAATTGCTGCCACTTCAATCTCTTTTTGAAAGGTATTATCTCCATCATGAATATTGAGTTTCAGCTTATCTCCCACTTTAATATCTGGATACCAGTGAAGTAGCGCGCGGTCCAGAATCACTTTATCCCCGGATTTCAATTCCTCGTATGTGACATTGCCTTCAGTGATTCCTTTTTTCAGCTCTTCTGCGTATTCTTCCGGCACTCCATTGATAAATTCGGTTCCAATTTTTTCTTCAAAAGGTCCTCCTGATACCTTCAACGCGGTAAACACATCTACCCGCTCAACACCGTCAAGCTCCTCTATCTGCTGCTTTAGTCCTTCATTTAATGGATTATTCTTTTGAACCTCCGCCCATTCATATTCAGGATGCTCTTTATTCCCGGATTCCACAATTGGAGAAATCTCATATTGCCCCACAATCGAACTCTTTGCACTTTCCATCGGATTTGCACAAGACAGCACCGTTGCTACCATCATGACAAATATTCCGGTAACGGCCATAGATACAATCGTGATAGTACTCTTCTTTTTATTCTCTGCAAGATTTCTCTTGGTCAGTCGTCCGATATTCAGAAATTGATATCCCTTCCTGCTGCTTTTCTGTCGCTTACTGCCTCCCTGGTAACGCATAGCTTCTATTTCTGATACCTTCGCCGCCATACGCATAGGCTTCATCAGTGACAGATACACTGTACACAGAGTCACTGCAATTGCCAACAGATAAATCCACCAATAATAAAGTTGGACTTCTCCTTTAGCTACAACCTTGTATGCCTCTGTTATAAGTACGTTTGAATCCTTTGCATGTTCTACAAACTGGAGAAGTACAACTTTCACAGCAACTGTTCCGATCAAAAGTCCTATCGGAATGGCAAACAACGCCACTCCCATTCCCTCTCTTAGTACGATTTGTCTAAGCTGCCGTTTCGTAGCCCCGATTGCCTTTAACTTTCCAAATTCCCGAACCCTCTGGTTCATAGATACATAATAAACACTATAAATTGTGATAATGCCCGCCAATACAACAATAAGCATGATTCCTACAATCACCGGAATTGTAGCCGGATCCACATAATTTGCTGCAAGATACTCTTTATTAATATTCATGTCATCCTCGGAAATCCCGAACTGTCTGGCAATATTCTGTATCGTCTCTGTATAATCTGCAGTCGTATTTCCTTTCTGTCCATTCACCTGAAGTAAAAACCGATATTTCACCTGTTCTACCGGTATCTCCGCTTTCAGAAAGGCCTCTGAAACCAATGATGTATATTGTTTTTGTTCTTTGCTGCTCTCATTATCTGCTAAAAAACCACAGATTCGAAAGTCTTTCTCCTTCGTATAATCCAGTCCGTCATCTTTCAGAATCTGATAAGGTACTGTGATAGTGTCACCGATTTTCCCATTCTGTCCTAATGCTTCCAGTATTCCTTTTGAAACCACAATATCATTTTCTTTCTGCGGAAGTTGCCCCTCTTTCAGCTTCACTTTATAAAGTTCCATCCCTGTTCTGTCCATATACATCATGGAAACCGTCGCATCTTCCAGATTCATGTACCCCGCATCGCTGCGGAGTCCGTAAGTTTTCACATCATGATGTGCCGCCAGTTTCATAACTGTACTCTCGTCCACGTTCCGATAAAGGGCATGCCATGTTGGATAAATCTTATTGATTACCGCAAAGTTCACTTCCACCATATCTTTTCCGATTGATGGGATTACGAACAGCAGTAATGTTGTCAGGATAATGGCAATTCCAATCAGTATGTTTTTGCTCTTATAATGCCGCATATTGCAATATGCAACTCTGGTCG
Organism: Ruminococcus sp. RTP21358st1_G6_RTP21358_211008; assembly: GCF_040908885.1. Taxonomy (NCBI): domain Bacteria; kingdom Bacillati; phylum Bacillota; class Clostridia; order Eubacteriales; family Oscillospiraceae; genus Ruminococcus; species Ruminococcus sp. RTP21358st1_G6_RTP21358_211008. The sequence goes on along the minus strand of NZ_JBDGDM010000037.1, from coordinate 1,266 downwards.
TCATCTTCATTATCTTCTCACCGCCTTGCCATCTTCAATGATAATCATTTCATCCGCCATCTGGGCAATCGTTTCATCATGGGTAATCATGATAAGCGTCTGCCCGAAATCCGACACGCAGCTTTTCAATAGGCTCATAACCTCTAGCTCAGTCTGGGAATCAAGGTTTCCAGTCGGCTCATCCGCCAAAATTATCGCCGGTCTTGTCACCAATGCCCTGGCTATCGCAGTTCTCTGTTTCTGTCCACCAGACAAAGCAGACGGCATCGCATCTTTCTTATCCTGCAGTCCGATTTTTTTGAGAATATCTTCCACTTCCCGCGGCTTTACCTTGCGATTATCAAGTCCCAGCGGAAGAACGATATTCTCCCACACATTCAGCGATGGAATCAGATTAAAATCCTGAAAGATAAATCCTATCTTCTTTCTTCGAAACTGTGCCAGTTTATCATCTTTTCGAGAATAGATATCGGTTCCATCAATCCATACTTTGCCGGAATCCGGTCTGTCAAGCCCTCCAATCAGATGCAGAAGTGTAGATTTTCCGGAGCCGGAACGTCCTACGATAGCTGTAAACTTGCCTCTCTCTATCTGTAAACTTGTATGATCCACGGCTCTCACCTGATTCTCGCCTTCTCCATAATACTTTACTAGATCTTCTACTTTTAAAATACTACTCATATCTTCAAGTCCCCTTTCCATTTCATACCCCTACTATAACATTCCTGCATTACAAAACCCTTACAACAACCATAACAGTTTTGTAAGGGTTCCGACTATTCTCCTATTATGAGCGGCAGTGTCACTTTAAATATCATACCTTTCTCAGCCTTTCTTTTGGCTGCTATTGTCCCCCCCTGTTCTTCTATGATCTTTCTGGCAAGATACAGACCGACACCCGCTCCGTCTTTTACCTGTTCCTTTGCTTTCCTTCCCCGGTAAAATCTCTGATAGATCTTATGCAGTTCCTCCGCAGGAATGCCCATTCCTTCATCTTCTACTTCAATAAGCACATTGCTTGCTAGCTCCTGCGTCCTCACTGTAATCGTTGTATGTTCCGGTGAATATTTGACTGCATTCTCAAGGATATTCGTTAATGCTTCTACCGTCCATTTTGAATCATGGTTCACAACTATATCATCATCCATCTCCACCTGAATGGAAATATCTTTTCCTCTTGCCTTCATATAAATGATATGCTCCCTTCTAGGTAGACAAGTGAAATAATAAAAACTTGTCACTTAGGAGGGAGCATATTTTATGTCT